>JBATJF010000046.1:0-3341 GCA_049668345.1 Gammaproteobacteria bacterium | reverse complement strand
GTGCTGCTTGATGAGTTTCTCGCTGACCAGCCTGACCGGTGCCACCTCCATGTCCATTGCCGCGATGTCGAACAGCGGGACGCCGAATTCCTGTGCGCCCGACCAGGCGATGTCCTGGCTCGACAGGATCTTGCTGTCGACAAGATAGCTGACGAAATGGGTGCGCTTCTTGAGCGCCATTTCGTGTGCCTTGGTGGCCTCGGCTTCCTCAATAAGACCGTCCATGACCAGCCGTCGCGCGAGTCCACTGAGAGTGACAGTCGGGTTGGGGGTGGCCATGGATTAGTATATGTAGTGGTATCGGGTGTTTTTCACTGTGACCAAGGTCCGGTTTTCAGTTGCCTGCAGCAGGTTCGCGGCGCTGGCCACTGCACAAGAATATGTAATATTGCATTAATAAACAGCCTTTTGGGTGATGCTACCGCAAACCCGCCAGGCGCATCCAGTAAACGCGGGTGACTGGACTTGACAGCCCTGTCACCATTGTTTCGTCCTCTTTGGATGATACTTTAACCTTTGCATTCGGTAGCTTAGCCTACTGCCCGCCAAACTGCCACGACCGTCGACAGGACGCCGGGTAGCGTCATTCAGGCGGCGTTTTCGCCAGTATTTTGTCGCGTGTCCGTGTGACCGATGACGTCGAGGTAGCGCTGTGCAATCAGTGACCAGGCATTACATTCAATGGTGTGCTTGCTGGCGCGTGCGCCGAACGACCGCATGCCGTTTCGGTCAGCCAGCAGCGCACTGATCCGGTCGCGGTATGCCCCGGAATCACCCGGGCTGACGAGATAGCCGTTCACGCCGTCCATGATCGCATCGCACAGGCCTTCCAGTGCCGAGGCGATGACCACGAGGCCGTGTGCGGCCGCTTCCAGTACCACCAGGCCGAAGCCCTCGATATCACCGCTGACCGGGATATTGGGCTGGACGAAGATATCGGCGCAGTACAACAGCAGTTCCTTTTCCGCATCGCTTACCCGGCCGAGCATGATGACACGGTCCGCCACACCCCGGTCTGCTATTGCGGCGCTGATGCGGGCATGTTCCGGGCCTGCGCCGGCGATGATGTAGGTGATGTCACTGTCCAGGCGCGGGACGACATTTTCCACGAACCAGGCCACGCCTTTCCTGCGGACCAGGCGTCCCAGCGTGAGCAGTACCGTGCTGCGCGGTTCCCTGCCAATCATTGCCGCGAGATCGGCCCGGGTGTAGTCACGCGGAGGCGGGGCTGGCGCGGTGACACCGTTCGGTATGAAGACAAAGCGTGACGCCGGAATGCCGCGTGCCACGCCTTCCGACAGGGTCGCGTTGCCGACGGCAATCAACCGATCCATGCGCGGCAGGAATACCCGCACCCAGAACCGCTGGTACAGGCGGCTGGCGTAGGTCAGGTCGAGACCGTGGGTGATGCAGACCACCGGCTTGCGGGTGAACAGCTTGAGCACGAAGCCGGTTATTCCCAGGACGCCGTCGCCAAGCAGCACCGCGTCCTGCCGGGGCAGTAGCAGCAATGCCTTCAGTGTTGCCCAGGGCAGAAACAGCGGTAACAGGTATTTGCCCTTGCGGTTCACGATGAGCCGGACATTGCAGATCCCGCCCAGTGCCCGGGCGATTTCGGCGTTCTGTTTCTCGATGCCCCCGACCACGGGGGGAAAGGATCTTGAAATGAAGAGCAGGTTCATCGCATGCGGGGTCAGGCGCCGTGCCGGCAACCTACTGTTTCTGCAGCAGCCAGATATAGCCGGGAAAGGCCCAGTAGGCGAGCCTGATCAATGTGCCTGCAATCCTTGCCTTGCTGCTGCCGGGCCTGAGCATGTAATCGGTGTGGAACCGTTCCGGTTCGTCGACCAGCCGCTGCGTGTAATCGGTGAGGGCAAACCTGCGTACCAGGGACTTCAGTCCCCAGTAGCTCAGGTGCTTCTCGTGATAGAAGCGCGCCTTGCCAGCGAGCCGGATATAGATATGCGCCAGCGGCCTGGGCAGGACTGACAGCAGGGGCAGATTGTAGTGTGGCTCGTTCCACATCAGCCGGTTACCTGCGGAAAAATAGCAGATCCCGTCTTTGCGCAGTACGCGGAATATTTCGTCGAACATGCGTTCCGGGTCCGGGACGTGCTCGTAGACATGCGAGCAGATGACAACATCGAAGGATGCATCCTCGAACGGCAGATCGAGTGCGTCTGCAACCCGGAACTGCAGGTTGTCGCGCCTGAAATTACCCTGCGCGTGCTCGATGGCGGGTTTGTCGATATCGATGCCGGTAACGCTTTTGAAATGGTGCGCGAGGTAATTGTCGATTATGCCGGCAGAGCCACCGACGTTCAGCAGGTCGTAGCCGTCGAGCGGTCCGGGGAGAAAATCCTCCAGTACCGCGGCCATGGTGCGGGCCTTTCTTTCCCGGTTTTCCACGTCATAGACATAGGGGCTGCTTGCCGAGAAATCATATTGATAATCCCTACTCACGGCGACTGTCTCCTGACGTATTGATGCACCCGGGAGAGGTGCCGGCCGCTATCCGTGGCGCCCGGCGGGTACCGGCTGGACAATAGCGCATATTATGATGTGACAGGGTTTTGGGCAAACGCTGTAGCCCGGAACTGTCGGATTGCATTATCATTCTCCCGTATTCCGTGGCGAGTTGCCGGAAAACGCTCATTCACCCGCCAATCCAACCGAGTCTGCTATTCCATTGAAACTGCTGTTCCTTAGCAAGCGCAGTCCGATGGGGCGGGATCTGATGACTCGCCCGTACGGACGGTTCTATTACCTGCCGCGTTATCTTGCCGGGCGCGGCCACGACGTGACGATCCTGTTGCTGGAATACCGTAAAGGCACGCCGGTTGACAGGCACAGCGATGGAATCCGCTGGGTTTCCGAGTCGCTGGTTTTCGGTAGTCCGCTCAACTATATCCGTAAGCTGAAAGGGCTGCTCCAGGAAACGCGACCTGACTGGATAGTCGGCTGTTCTGATACCTATTACGGGATTCTGGCCAGCTACTGGGGGCAGCGATACGGTATTCGATCCTGCATCGATGCCTATGATAATTACGAAAGCTACCTCCCGTGGATGAAGCCACTGCACGGACTCTGGCGCAGGGCGCTTTCGCGAGCTGACCTGGTGACGGCGGCTGGACCGGATCTGGCAACATACCTGTCGCAGCAACGCCACGGTCGCCCTGCTGTGGTGGTCCCGATGGCGGCGGATCCGATCGGGTTCAGGCCCATGGATCAGGCGGAGTGCAGGTCACGGATGGGATTGCCGCATACCGGCCGGTTTGTCGGTTATTGTGGATCGGTGCACAAAAACAGGGGGGTGGAGGTGCTGTTTGACGCTTGCAGCA
>JBATJF010000045.1:0-2124 GCA_049668345.1 Gammaproteobacteria bacterium | reverse complement strand
CCCGAGGACCGCGCGGCAGCCCCGGTGACGGCTGCGCAGATCAATCTGAATTACTTCGAGCCGAAGTCCCGCCAGCATGCACCGACGCTACCGGTTGCGGAGCGCAGCGGCGATGCCGAAATCATCGGCGGCCTGACGCCACAGCAGGCAGCGCAGGAAGCCCTGCGCTGCCTGTCCTGCGGCAATTGCCTGGCCTGCGACAACTGCTGGACCCTGTGCCCGGACGTCGCGGTGCTGAAGACGCGCAGTCCGGTCGAAGACGGCTCGTACTACGTGTTTGATTACGACTTCTGCAAAGGCTGCGGCATATGTGCCCGCGAATGCCCGACGGCCTATATCGTAATGGAGCCGGAAACCTGATATTGCCAAACCAGCACATGACCTGACCCGGTGACGCCATGAACGACAAGACCCGCAACGGCACTTCCTTCAGTGTAGAGATCCAGGCGACCCTGCCCAGGCGCTTCGAACGCCTTGGCGAGCTCGGCAACGACCTGTATTACAGCTGGAACCGCAGCGTCCGACGCCTGTTCCGCCACCTGGATCCCGAATGCTGGGATGCCTCCGACCACAATCCCCGGGTATTCCTGCGCCGGCTGCGCCAGGACCGTATCAACCAGGCGGCACAGGACCCGATCCTGCTGACCGAATACCGGCAAACACTGTCCGGCTACGACACCTACCTGGAACAGATGCCGAGCCAGCGCATCGAGCAGCACATTGACCCGAAGGCCGACCTGATCGCCTATTTCTCCGCCGAGTACGGTTTCCACGAAAGCATGCCCATCTACGCCGGCGGGCTCGGCATCCTGGCCGCCGATTACTGCAAGGCCATGAGCAACCTGTGGGTGCCGTTTGTCGGCATCGGCATCCTCTACCGGCACGGCTACTTCACGCAGCGCTTCGACTGCAATGGCAACCAGATCGCCACTTACCGGCGCAGTGATCCCTGCGACCTGCCGGTAACCCCGGCGCTGGACGGCAAGGGCGAGGAAGTGAAGGTCCGCGTCGACCTGCCCGGGCGCAGCCTGGTGCTGCGCGTCTGGGAGGCCCGCGCCGGGCATATCCGCCTGCTGCTGCTGGACAGCGACGTCGAGGACAACAACCCGACCGATCGCGAGTTGACGGCACAGCTCTACGGCGGCTATCGCGAAACCCGCATCCAGCAGGAAATCATCCTCGGCATCGGCGGCGTGCGCGCCCTGCGCGCCCTGCAGCTGCAACCCACGGTCTGGCACATCAACGAGGGCCATGCCGCCTTCCAGATACTGGAGCGCTGCCACGAGCAGGTCAGGAGCGGCCTCGATTTCCCTGGTGCGCTGGAACTGGTGGCCGCCTCCACGGCGTTCACCACCCATACGCCGGTAACGGCCGGACACGACGTGTTTGATCACGGCATGATGCGCAACTTTTTCGGCAACACGGCCAGTGAGCTGGGCATCAGCGAGGCGCAGTTCCTCGCCCTGGGCGCGAACCCGCGCGACCCGAACGGTTTCTGTACCACCTCGCTTGCCGTGCGCGGCTCGCGCTTCCGCAACGGCGTCAGCCGGATCCACGGCGGTATTGCAGCAGAGATGGAGTCGTACGCCTGGCCGGAGATCCAGGTCGCGGAAAACCCCATGGGCTACATCACCAACGGTGCCGATGTGGACACCTACCTGGCGGGTTCCTGGGTGGCGCTGTTCGAGATGTACATGGGCGGCGGCTGGCGCGCCAAGCTGACCGACATCGGGTTCTGGGACAGTTTCATCGACCAGATCCCCGATCACGTCTTCCTCAGCGTGCGGCAACTGCTGAAGGCCGCGGCCATCGACGAAATCCGGGGGCGTGCGCTGCAGCAATACGAGCGCTGCGCGCGTACCAAGTCGCTGTCCAGCCGGCTGACCGCGAACCTGAGCTCGCGCAACATCAACACCCTGCTGATCGGCTTCGCGCGCCGCTTCGCGACCTACAAGCGCGCAGGCCTGATCTTCCGGGACCTCGAACGCCTGGCCCGGCTGGTCAACGACCCGCAGCGACCGGTCACGCTGGTCTTTGCCGGCAAGGCGCATCCCAACGACCAGCCGGGGCAGGCGTTGCTGCGCAGGATTTTCGAAATCAGCCTGCTCCCGGAATTCCAGGGCC
>JBATJF010000044.1:0-4473 GCA_049668345.1 Gammaproteobacteria bacterium | reverse complement strand
TCGGGTATGCCAGCCGGTCGATCCTGCAAACCAGTTCCTGTTCGTCCTTTCGATAAAGCAGCGCCCCCTTGCAGACAGGGCAGGCAAGAATATCCAGCAATTTTTTATCCATACTGTACTCCTGGTGACAAATCCGCGCCGGCGGCGCAGGCCTCCGCGCGACAACCGCGCGACTCCAGCAACGCATTCAGCCGCGCCTGGAAATCCCTCGACATTTCGGCCCTGACCGGAACATACCATTCGTTGCCGCTGGCAAAGCGGCGGCACTTGACCGCATCCTTCGCCGTCATGAGGACCGGTGCATCATCATCAAAACGCAGATCACCGGCCCGGTAGCGATGATGGTCCGGAAATGCATGCGCCTCGACGTGACGGACAACCTGGCGCAGCGACTGGAAAAACCGCTCAGGGTTGCCGATCCCGGCCACGGCATGCACCTTGCTGTTTCTGAAATCAGAGAGTTTTTTGATGACGCCGTCATCGAGCAGGTTATGCACATCGCCGGATTTCAGCTTCATGGGGTATTCACCCGCGCCGCCGATGCCGTTGACCACCAGCAGGTCCGCCTCGCGCAAACGGCTGACCGGTTCACGCAGTGGCCCGGCCGGCAGCATGAAACCGACACCGAAGCGGCGTACCCCGTCAATCACGATGATTTCGATATCACGCTGCAGGGCATAATGCTGCAGTCCGTCGTCGCTGATGACCAGGTCACAGTCATTGTACTTGATCAGGGCCTCTGCCGCGGCCACACGATCGGGACCGACCGCCATCGGACAGCCGGTCAGACTGGCCAGCAACACGGCCTCATCGCCGACCACGGCAGGATCGCTGTCAGCACGCACCTGCTGCGGCCAGGATACCGCCCTGCCCCCGTAACCGCGTGCGACAATGCCGGGCTTGAACCCCTGCGCCCCGAGGTAACCGGCGAGCCAGGCCACCAGCGGGGTTTTGCCGGTGCCGCCGACAGTGATGTTGCCGACCACGATGACCGGCGCCTCGATGCGGTGACTGCGCAGCAGGCCCGTGCGGTAGGCCGAGCGCCGCAGCCGGACGAGGATACGAAACAGCAGTGACAGGGGTGTCAGCAGCACGAGCCAGGGGCTACGCGAATACCAGTAATGGTCAAGACCCTTCATCCGATGATGCGCTTACTGATCCTCGATTTTCGATGTCGCCAGCGAAATATGCGTCAGGCCCAGCTGGCTGGTCGCATCCAGCACCCGGATCACGGCCTGGTGCGGGGTGTTCGCGTCGGCGCGTATGGTCACGGGCAGTTCGCCACGGTTGCCTGCCGCCTTGCGAATCGCGGTCTTCAGTGTCTTGAGTTCCGAGTTGATGACCTGCTGGTCACCGATGAAGTAGCGCCCCTGCGCGTCGACCAGGATCTCCAGCGTGTCGTCGTCCTGCGCTGTCGCATCGGCCGTTGCCTCGGGAAGTTCGATCTGGATGCGCGACTGCTGTTCGAAGGTGGTCGACACCATGAAGAAGATCAGCAACAGGAACACCACGTCGATCAGTGGTGTCAGGTTGACATCGGGTTCGTCCTCGCTGCCTGGCTGCAGGTTCATGCGTACACCCTCCTAGTCGTCGCGCCGTTTGTGGGTGCCGTGCATGATCTCGACCATCAGCATGGCTTCCTTTTCCATGCGCAGCACCAGCATCCTGACACGCCCGCGAAAGTAGCGGTAGAACATCAGCGTGGGAATGGCGACCGACAAACCGCCCGCGGTAGTGATCAGCGCCTCCGATATGCCCCCGGCGAGGGCCCCGGGATCGCCGACGCCCTGCGTGGTGATGGTGGCGAACACCTTGATCATGCCGATCACGGTGCCGAGCAGTCCCAGCAACGGCGTGATGGCAGCGACCGTACCCAGGGAGTTAAGATAGCGCTCGAGTTCGTGTACTACGTGCCGCCCGGTATCCTCGATGCTCTCATTCATATAATCGCGACTCTTGTCGCGATTGATGATACCGGCCGCAAGGATGGCACCCAGCGGCGAACTGGCCTGCAGTTCTTTCATGTGCTGGTCATCAAGCTGGTTGATCTTCTCCCAGCGCCATACCTGCGCGACCAGGTGCTTGGGCAGGACACGCCCTACCCGCAATGACCAGAGTCGTTCGGCTATGATTGCCATCGCAATCACCGAACACGCGATAATGGGCAGCATCAGCCAGCCGCCAGCTTCTACCAGTTCCAGCACACCATCACCATCCTTTGTCCAGTTGTGTAATCACCAGCCGCAGCGAATCATACTGTATTTACAGCCACAGCCAAACAATGCTGCAGGTTATTCCTGCCAGCTCCAGATATGCCGGTGCCGGTCCCGCCAGGCGTCGATCACTGGCTGTACATTTGAGGATGAAAGTTTGACGCTGATTGCCCCGCGCCGGCCGGTGACGAAGGCTGTCACGCCGGCGTCACGGTAACGTTCGACCACTTCACGTTTCGGAAATCGATAGCGGTTCAGCCAGGCCGCCGGGAAGATCACCACATCGGGATTGACGGCGGTGATAAAGTCAATGGAAGACGATGTGCCGCTACCGTGGTGCGGCGCTACCAGTACCTGCGCAGGCAGCCGGCCGCGCTGTGTTTCGACCAGGCGTCGTTCCGCGGGGCGCTCGATATCGCCCGGCAACAGCAGGCGCTGGCCGTTCGTCGTCTCGACGAGCAGTACACAGGAACTATTATTGCCGCTCAGTCCGCCAGCCGGCTCCGGATGCAGCAGCGTGAATGAGACGCCATCCCATTGCCAGTGTTGCCCTTGTCGGCACCGCAGCGCACTGCCGCCCGGCAACCGGTCCGGTACGCTGCTGTAGATGGCATCCGCCGGAAAGGCGGCCAGCAGCGAATCCGCGCCGCCGATATGGTCGTTGTCGCCGTGACTGACCACCAGGGTATCGAGCCGGGTTATGCCCTGCCGGCGCAGGAACGGGATCACCACCGCCTGACCGGTGTCGAAATCCGGGCTGAAGCGTGGACCGGTATCGTAGACGAGGGTATGCCGTGCCGTCCGGACCACGGCTGACAGTCCCTGCCCGACATCCAGCAAGGTAATCCAGGCCGCGCCCGGCGGCGGGGCTGTCGGGCGAACCAGCAACATCGGCAGCAACATCACACCACCGGCCCAGCGGCCGGGCATGCCGCGTGGCATGAACAGCAGCGCCAGTCCGGCCAGCGCGGGCAGCAACGTCCACGCCGGTGGCTGATGCCGGGTCCACGCAGCCATACCGGTGCCGGCCAGCCATTCCAGCAGGGGCCAGGCCAGTTCCAGCAAATCCGCGGCCAGACCCAGCAACCGCATACCCAGTGTCTCGTTGACGGCAAACAGCACACAACCCAGCAACGCCAGCGGCACAATCAGCAGGCCGACAAACGGCACGGCGAACACGTTCGCGATCGGGGCCAGCAGCGAGGCCTGCTGAAAAAACAACAGCAATACCGGTACCATGCAGAACGCCAGCGCCACGTGCATGAGCATGCGGCGCCCCCGCCCCGGCGTCCCGTGGCGTCCGGTGGCCAGCCAGGCGATGATAATGACCGCCTGGAACGACAGCCACCAGCCGGCCGACAGCACTGACAGCGGATCCAGAAGCAGGGTGCACAGTGCGGCCAGGCATATGACCTGTGCAAAGGATGAATAGCGATCGGAAAGAATGGCCAGCATCAGCACACAGACCATCACCAGGGCACGCCGCGCCGGGATGCCGAAGCCGGCCAGCATGGCATACAGCACGGCGACGGTTATAGCGGCGATGGCCGCCGCACGCGGCGCCGGCAGGAAGCCGGTCACAGGACCGAAATGCGGCCAGCCACGCCGTACCAGCCAGAATCCCAGACCGGCCACGAGGCTGATATGCAGGCCGGAAATCGCCATCAGGTGGCTGGTGCCGGTCGCGTTGAGCACCTGCCAGTGCGCGCTGCCGATCGCACCGCGCTCGCCGACGGTCAGCGCCTGGACGAACGCCCTGCCGGGCGTTCCACCCTCGACGGCGAAGGCACGCAGCAGGCGGTTGCGATAGCCGGCAATCGGTGACACCCTGCCCTTCGACAGGCGCCGGTTACGCGGATCCTCGCGCACATAGCCCGTGGCATGAATACGCTGCTGGAACAACCAGCGTTCATAATCGAAAGCGCCCGGGTTGGCCATACCGTACGGACGCTTCAGTCGCACGGCAAGTTGCCAGCGCTCGCCGGCATCCGGATCGCCGCCATCACCGTACCAGCCCAGCCTGATCTTGCCGTCGAAGTCGTTCCAGCCCGACCCGTCGTCCAGGCGCTCGGCGTGGAAGATAAAACGCTGCACCGGACCGCTGCGCCGATCCGGCAGACCGGCGACCGCGCCCTCGACCAGGACGGTACGCCCCTCGACGGACCGGTCCAGCACCGGCGACTGGGCCAGGGCCGCATGCAATACCGCCCAGGCAAAACCCAAGGCCAGCAGCGCCGGCGGGCGCAAGCCCGGCCAGCGC
>JBATJF010000043.1:0-5041 GCA_049668345.1 Gammaproteobacteria bacterium | reverse complement strand
GGTGTTGTCGTAAAAACCGGACTTCGCATACTCGACGAAATTGGTGACCGTGAGCGGAGCCTTGTCGGCATCCAGTTCGAGCTTTATGACACCCTTGCTGGTATCCATCGTGACCTTGACCATGTGGTTTCCTTCTGTGTCTGGTTGATTGTTCTGGGTGAAGGCGATTGTCGGCGCCAGACCGATGCTGACTGCCAGCAGCAAGCCATGCAGGTATTTCATCATTATGCTCCGGTTGATGTGTGGGTGTGCCAATGATATAAGCTCTGGCACTCATTACAAGAGTGATAACACGGCCTTGCCGGCAGGACCGGTTGCCGTGCCTTTGTTTGTGATGCTGTTGCCGGTCACCGGCCCGCGGTGGTCCGGAATAACCGCAATATGCCGCATCGTCTGTCCGCACCGTGAGCCCGGAATGCTTAGAATCTACAACAGCCTGACCAGTCAGAAAGATGTTTTCGTCCCGATCGACGCAGGCAGGGTCAGGATGTATGTGTGCGGCATGACCGTGTACGACTACTGTCACCTCGGTCATGCGCGGGTCATGGTGGTGTTCGACGTGGTCGCGCGTTACCTCAGGGAGCAGGGTTTTGCTGTGACCTACGTGCGCAACATCACCGACATCGACGACAAGATCATCCGCCGCGCGAACGAGAACGGCGAGGACTTCCATGCCCTGACCGCACGCTTCATCGACATCATGAATGAGGATGCGGATGCGCTGGGCGTTGCACGTCCGGACCTCGAGCCGAAGGCCACCGATTCGATGGATGACATCATCACCATGATCGCGAAGCTGGTGGAGAAGGGGCATGCCTACCAGGGCGGCAACGGCGATGTCTACTATGCCGTCAGCAGCTTCGCCCGGTACGGCAGGCTCTCGGGCAAGCAGCTCGATGACCTGCAGGCGGGTGCGCGCATCGAGGTCGACGAGGCCAAGCGCGATCCGCTGGACTTCGTGCTGTGGAAACGCGCCAAGCCGGGCGAGCCTAGCTGGGATTCACCATGGGGGGCCGGCCGGCCGGGCTGGCATATCGAGTGCTCGGCCATGTCCACCCATCACCTGGGCGATCATTTCGACATCCACGGCGGCGGCATGGACCTGAAGTTTCCCCATCACGAAAACGAGATCGCCCAGTCGGAGGCCGCCACCGGCAAGCCGTTCGTGAACTACTGGATGCATAACGGTTTCGTCCGCGTGGACGACGAAAAGATGTCCAAGTCGCTGGGCAATTTTTTCACCGTGCGCGAGATCCTCAAAAATTACCGCGCGGAGGAAGTGCGCTACTTCATTCTCGCCAGCCACTACCGCAGCCCGCTCAATTATTCGCAGGAAAACCTCGACAACAGCAGGGCGGCGCTGACCCGGCTGTACACCGCGCTGCGCGGCCTCGAGCCGCGCTACGAACCGACGGATGAGGCGTGCAAACGCTATGTCGACCAGTTCCATGCAGCCATGGACGATGATTTCAACACGCCGGAGGCGGTGGCCGTGCTGTTCGAACTGGCGCGCGAAATCAACCGGGTGAGCAAGTCTGAAGCCGGCAAGGCCGGGTTGCTGGCTGGCTGCCTGAAGCGGCTGGCCGGGGTGCTGGGGTTGCTGCAGGCGGAACCCGAGCAGTATCTCCAGTCTGGCATAAGCGGGATGGTCAATATTACGGAGCAAGGTGACTCCATAGCAGCGGCCGGGCTGACTGAAGAACGGATTGATACGCTGATCCAGCAGCGGCTGCAGGCGCGCAAGGAAAAAAACTGGGCGGAGGCCGACCGCATCCGGGCCGAACTGGAGGCGCAGGGCATCGTGCTGGAGGACGGTCCCTCGGGGACCACCTGGCGGCGCAGCTGAACCCTGCAGTCAGCCGTGCAGGTGCTCGGCCGCGTAGAGCGTGTTCTCGAGCAGGGTGGCGACGGTCATGGGACCGACACCGCCCGGGACGGGTGTGATCCACGCCGCGCGTTCACGCGCGGCATCAAACCCGATATCGCCGGTCAGTGAGCCGTCTGCCTGCCGGTTGATGCCGACATCGATGACGGTCGCTCCGGGTTTCACCCATTCGCCGGCTACCACGCCGGGCTTGCCGACGGCGACGACCAGGATATCCGCACGCGCCACATGCTGGTCCAGATCGCGGGTGAAGCGATGACAGGTCGTGACCGTGCAGCCGGCCAGTAACAGTTCCAGGGCCATCGGCCGGCCGACAATGTTGGAGGCGCCCACGACGAGCGCTTCGCGCCCGTAAAACGCTTCGCCGGTGTGTTCCAGCAGGGTGATGACACCGCGCGGCGTGCAGGATCGCAGCGCGGGACGGCGCAATGCCAGGCGCCCGATGTTGTAGGGATGAAATCCATCCACATCCTTGTCCGGCTGGATGCGTTCGGTCACCAGGTCCGGATTGATATGGTCCGGCAACGGGAACTGTACCAGGATGCCGTCAATGCTCGGATCGTCGTTCAGCCTGTCGATCAGGGCCAGCAGTTCCTGTTCGCTCGTCTCCCGGGGCAGGTCGTAGGAATGCGACAGCAGGCCGGCATCATCACAGGCCTTGCGCTTGTTGCGCACATAGACCTCGGATGCCGGGTCGGTGCCCACCAGGATGACCGCCAGCCCCGGGATACGCTGCCGGTTCAGGCGGCGCTCATCGATACGCAGCCTGACGGACTCTTTTACACGTGCGGCAATGGCCTTGCCGTCAATCAGTTTCGCGGTCATGCGGAGGCTGCTTGCAGGGTCTGGAAGAAGCGGGGGATTCTCGCATGCAGCCAATGGCGGGGACAAGCCGCGCAAGCCGTACCCGCGGTCGGGACAGCCGTTAACAGGAGGTCACTCCAGCCTGGCGTATTGTTGACCCCTGCAGGGGCAGCACGTATTATCACCTGGCTCTGCAGGGTGACCATGAACCTGTTTCATATCGGGGTATAGCGCAGCCTGGTAGCGCGCCTGCTTTGGGAGCAGGATGTCGGGAGTTCGAATCTCTCTACCCCGACCAAAACAGTACGAGGAGCGGGCAATCACGGCAAGACTGCTGAACTGCGCCCGTAGCTCAACAGGATAGAGCACCGGCCTTCTAAGCCGGCGGTTGCAGGTTCGATTCCTGCCGGGCGCGCCAGTTTGAAACAGTGCGGGTGCCAGCAGATTTGAATGTCAATGGTGGGCGTAGCTCAGTTGGTAGAGCCCTGGATTGTGATTCCAGTCGTCGTGGGTTCGAGTCCCATCGTCCACCCCATTCAACCCTGACAGACTCTCGCCATCGCTTGATCCACTCCTGACGCTGTGGTCCAATACCGCCTCTTTGGGCCGTTAGCTCAATTGGTAGAGCAGTGGACTCTTAATCCATTGGTTGTAGGTTCGATTCCTACACGGCCCACCAGACATGCCCGTGCCCAGCACGGGTTTTTTGTAGGCGGCGCCTGCCGCCGCTGTACCGCCGCGGATGTCGCTGACGGGACAGCCGCAGTGCCAGAAAAGACATATAAATCATTATCATTCCAGTGAAATTTAGGTAAGATGCCGTGGTGCCCAGGGGCGGGAACAAGGCGAGAGTGGCGGAATTGGTAGACGCGCTGGTTTTAGGTACCAGTGGGGTAACCCGTGAGAGTTCGAGTCTCTCCTTTCGCACCAATCCGGCTGATATACAATGTCTGGCCGGACCCGTCCAGTCCGGAACGGCAGCCATCGCAAAATTGATAGTGCATCAATTCCCAGCATGAGGTGAGGTAATGGAAGTTTCTGTAGAAAATACCGGGGGGCTTGCGCGACGCATGACGGTACAGGTTCCGGCGGAGCGCATCGATCAGGAGGTGCAGTCACGCCTGCACTCGATGTCGCAGACCGTGCGTCTGGATGGATTCCGGCCCGGCAAGGTGCCGATGAAGGTGGTCGCGCAGAAATACGGCAAGCAGGTGCGTATGGAGGTCGTCGACAAGGTGGTGAATGCCACCCTGCAGGAGGCGCTCAGCCAGAACAAGATCCGTCCAGCCGGTGCGCCGAGTATCGAAACCAGGGAAATGTCTCCGGGCGCGCCGTTCGAATATGTCGCCACGTTCGAGGTTTTCCCCGAACTGCAGGGACAGCTGAATTACGGGTTCACGGTGACCAGGCCGGTGGTTGAGATCACCGACGACGACATCAACGGCATGCTGGATACCCTGAGAAAACAACGGGCGAGCTGGAAAACGGTTGATCGTGCATCACAGTCCGGCGACCAGGTGGTGATCGATTTCGAAGGGTCGATCGACGGCCAGGCGTTTCCCGGCAACAAGGCCGATGACATGCCGGTCGTGCTGGGTTCGGGCAGCATGATCAAGGGTTTTGAAGAACAGCTGGAGGGCCTCTCGGCCGGTGACGAGAAGACGCTCGCCGTCACGTTCCCGGCTGATTACCCGTCGGCCGGCGTGGCGGGCAAGGACGCGAGATTTTCGGTCAAGCTTAAATCGGTGGCGGAGATGGAGCTGCCCGAACTCGACAACGAGTTTGCCCGGGCGTTCGGCATCGCCGAAGGCGGCATGGAGGGCCTCAGGAACGAAGTGCAGCGGAATATGCAGCGCGAACTCAGGGGCCTGATTTCCTCGAAGCTGAAGCAGCAGGTGTTCGACAGCCTGCTTGAACACAACCCTGTCGATGCACCGCGGAAACTGATCAGCGAAGAGGTCGAGACTCTCAAGTCACAGCAGGGCTACGGGCAGCGCCCGCAGGTGGAACTGGAAGAACTCGCCGGCAAGCGCGTCAAGCTCGGCGTGATCGTTTCCGAGGTCGCCAAGCAGAACCAGATTCAGCTCGATCCGGACCGGGTGCGGCAAATGGTAGAGACCATTGCAGCGTCCTACGAAAAGCCGGAAGAAGTCATCCAGTGGTACTATGGCAACCAGGAAATGCTCTACGGTGTCCAGTCCACCGTGATCGAGGAGCAGGTTGTGGAGTGGATCATCGAGCACGGCGGGGTAGCGGTAGAGGATAAACGCATGTCGTTCAGTGATCTTGTCGAAGAAGCCCGTCAGACTCAAGGAAAATAACCCCGGACCGATATGAAAAACATGAATAATG
>JBATJF010000042.1:0-3976 GCA_049668345.1 Gammaproteobacteria bacterium | reverse complement strand
CTCATTGCCCGAACAGATTATCCGTAATATTGCCTGATAACAATATCATACGGCTCGTTCGAATATT
Organism: Gammaproteobacteria bacterium; assembly: GCA_049668345.1. Lineage (GTDB taxonomy): Bacteria > Pseudomonadota > Gammaproteobacteria > UBA9214 > UBA9214 > UBA9214. The sequence goes on along the minus strand of JBATJF010000042.1, from coordinate 3,909 downwards.
TGCACCATACGGCGAACAAAAGTCCCGTAAAAGTCCCGTAATGGTTGTACTGCGCAGAGCCTAGCCGTTCAGAAGCCATTGCAACAGGCTGATTCTAAAGGTCTATTTGGTGGCTACGGGTGGACTTGAACCACCGACCCCAGCATTATGAGTGCTGTGCTCTAACCAGCTGAGCTACGTAGCCAAAAGGGGTGCAAAGGGTACCCGAAAACCCGGCCCGGGGACAAGCTCCCTCGCAGCCCGGATCGTGCGGTGCGCCATGTGCACCGCGCAGGGAACGGTCGCATCCGGATGGTGCGCACAGCGGCCCCTACACGTTGAAGCGAAAGTGCATGACGTCGCCGTCCTGCACGATGTAGTCCTTGCCCTCGAGGCGCAGCTTGCCGGCCTCCTTGGCGCCGTGCTCGCCGTTGCAGGCGACGAAATCGTCATAGGCCACCACCTCGGCGCGGATGAAGCCCTTTTCGAAATCGGTATGGATCTCGGCCGCCGCCTTCGGCGCGGTCGCCCCGATGTGCGTGGTCCAGGCACGCACCTCTTTCTCGCCGGCGGTGAAATAGGTCTGCAGGCCCAGCAGCCGGTAGCCGGCACGGATCACGCGGTTCAGGCCGGGTTCCTCCAGCCCGAGCGACTCCATGTATTCCTGGCGCTCGGCGGCATCCAGCTCCACCAGTTCTGCCTCGATCGCCGCACACACCGCCACCGCCTGCGCGCCCTCGGCCTCGGCACGCTCGCGCACCACATCCAGGTACGGATTGTTCCCGAAGCCGTCCTCGGCGACATTGGCGACGTACATCACCGGCTTGGCGGTCAGCAGGTGCAGGTCGTAGATGGCGGCACGCTGCTCTGCATCGAGGTCCATGGCCAGCACCATGCCACCGGCATCGAGGTGATCGCGCACGCGCTCGAACAGGGTCAGTTTCGCCCTGGCGTCCTTCTCGCCGCCCTTGGCGAGCTTGGCCACGCGCAGGATGCCGCGTTCGACGGTATCGAGATCCGCCAGCGCCAGCTCGGTGTTGATGACGTCGATGTCACGCAGCGGATCGACGCTGCCGCTGACGTGCACGACGTTGTCGTTCTCGAAACAGCGCACCACCATGCAGATGGCATCGGTCTCGCGGATGTTGGCGAGAAACTTGTTACCCAGCCCCTCGCCCTTCGAGGCGCCGGCGACCAGCCCGGCGATATCGACGAATTCCATGGTAGTGGGCACCACGCGTTGCGGCTTGACGATCTCCGCGAGCCTGTCGAGGCGCGGGTCCGGCACCGGCACGATGCCGACGTTCGGATCGATGGTGCAGAACGGGTAGTTCTCCGCCTGGATGCCCGCCTCGGTCAGGGCGTTGAACAGGGTGGACTTGCCCACGTTGGGCAGCCCGACGATACCGCATTTCACGCTCATAGTGATTCCGCAGGGTGCGCCATACGCACCATTACTGTCTGTCAACGTGTCTGGTGCGCGTGGCGCACCCTACGCTATTTATCGGTGTGCAGTTCCTTCATCGCCGCCTCGACCTCACCGGCCAGGAGGCGCGGCAGGACGCCGATGGCCGTCTCGATAGCCTGGTCGATCAGCCGGCGTTCTTCCACAGTCGCCGGCTTCAGCACGTGGCCGGTGACATCTTCCCTGTGACCGGGATGACCGATACCGATGCGCAGGCGCAGGAAATCATTGCCGCCCAGCTGCGGTATCAGGTCGCGCAGCCCGTTGTGACCGCCGTGCCCGCCGTCCTTCTTCAGCCGCACCGTGCCGGCCGGCAGGTCCAGCTCGTCATGCACGACAAGAATGCCGTCGCGCGGGATCTGGTAGAACCGGGCCAGTGTGGACACCGGCCCGCCGCTGCAGTTCATGAACGCCTGCGGCTTCTGCAGGCGACAGTCATGCCCGTGCAGGGTGCAGCGCGCCACCTCGCTCTTGTGCCGGTTGTCGGCCTGGAAATGTGCACCGCAGCGGCGCGCGACCTCGTCCACAAACCAGAACCCGGCATTATGCCGGGTCTGTGCATACTTGTTTCCGGGATTACCCAGCCCGGCGACGAGCTGTATCGCAGCCAAAGCAGCGTGTGCCTAGTCGCTCTCGCCCGGCGTGGCCTCGCCCTCGCCCTCGGGTGCCGCCTGCTCTTCCGGCTCCTCTTCCTCGACACGCGGGGCATGCAGACTCACGACCGCATGGTCATGATCCTCGCCACGCTCCAGCTCGACCAGGGTCACGCCCGCGGGCACGACCAGTTGGGAGAGATGGATCGAGTCACCGATTTCAAGACCGGTGACATCGACCTCGAGGTACTCCGGCAGGTCCTTCGGCAGACATTCCACCTCGACATCGGTCAGTTCGTGTGACACCAGGGCACCGGCCTTGACGGCCGCCGAGGTGTCTTCACCGAGGAAGTGCAGCGGCACGTTGGTACGCAGTGTCTCGGTCATGTTCACGCGCTGCAGGTCGACGTGCATGATGACCGGCCGGCTCGGGTGGCGCTGCAGGTCACGCAGGATCGCCGGTGTTTCCGTGCCGCCTATCCTGATGGTCAGGATGTGCGAATAAAACGCCTCATGCTCGAGGTTGCGGAGCACCTGGTTGTGGGACAGCGTCAGTGATTCGGGATCCTTGTCGCCACCATAGATGATGGCAGGTACCTTGCCGGCACGACGCAGGCGGCGGCTCGCACCCTTCCCCAGGTCAGTGCGCGACTCGGCAGTTAATTCAAAGCTGATAGCCATGTGACTTCTCCAACAAAAAAGCACCATGCGGTGCAGGTAAAGCCTCTCCCGCGACCAGGAGAGACAGGGTCTCGCGGCATCATCATTGCAATGCCGCGACGGTTAAAAAATATTCAGTCCATGAACAGCGAGCTGACGGACTCTTCGTCACTGATGCGGCGCATCGTTTCCGCCAGCATGGCGGCGACACTCAGCTGCCTGATCTTGTCACAGCTGCGCGCCTTCTCGCGCAGCGGGATGGTGTCCGTCACCACCAGTTCGTCCAGTTCCGATGCCTCGATGTTGTCGACCGCCGCACCCGACAGCACCGGGTGTGTACAGTAGGCCACCACGCGCCGTGCACCCTCATCTTTCAGCGCCAGCGCGGCCAGGCACAGGGTGCCGGCCGTGTCGACCAGGTCGTCCACCAGCACGCAGGTACGGTCCTCGACCTCGCCGATGATGTTCATCACGCGTGCCTCGTTCGGGCGCGGGCGGCGCTTGTCGATAATGGCCAGCTCCGCATCATCCAGGCGCTTGGCCAGTGCGCGTGCCCTGACCACGCCGCCGACATCGGGCGAAACCACCACGACATCCGGGTACTTCTGCCTCCAGATGTCGCCCATCAGGATCGGCGAGGCATACACGTTGTCCACCGGGATGTCGAAAAATCCCTGGATCTGGTCCGAGTGCAGGTCCACCGTCAGCACCCGGTCCGCCCGCACATTGCCGATCATCTGGGCCACCACCTTGGCGGTGATCGGCACGCGCGCCGAGCGCGGCCGGCGGTCCTGCCGGGCGTAGCCGAAGTACGGGATCACCGCCGTGATCCGCGCCGCCGACGAACGCCGCACGGCATCGATCATGACCAGCAGTTCCATCAGGTTGTCATTGGTCGGCGCACAGGTCGGCTGCACGATGAAAACGTCCTTGCCGCGAACGTTCTCCATGATCTCGACATGCACCTCGCCGTCGCTGAACTGGCCGACCAGCGCACTGCCCAGGTTCAGCTTCAGGTAATTGGCGATTGCCTGTGCCAGTTCCGGGTTCGAATTCCCGGAAAACACCATCATCGGGTTGCCGGATTCTGAAGCATGCATTGTGTTCATTAGGCTTTCCGCTGTCTCTGCCTTTGCAACCCGTAAGGCACTACCTGAATACCTGCGGCCGTCGCTTGCATCACGGTGCACATCTGGCCGGCATGGCAATACG
>JBATJF010000041.1:0-2221 GCA_049668345.1 Gammaproteobacteria bacterium | reverse complement strand
GCGCGGCGGTGACCTGCGCATCGCGATCGATACCGGCAAGTTGCCGCTGGCCGACGTCGGGCTCGGCGACAGCATCGCGGTCAGCGGTGTGTGCCTCACCGTGGTGCAGAAGGGCGCTCACATGTTTCATGCCGATGTCTCCGGCGAGACGCTCGGTCTCACCACGCTCGGGCGGCTGGCGGTCAACGATGCCGTCAACCTGGAAAAGGCCCTGACGCTGGCGACGCGCCTGGGCGGGCACCTGGTCAGCGGCCATGTCGACGGTATCGGCAGTGTGACGGCGCGGCGCGAGGACAGCCGCTCGGTGCGCTTCAGCATCCAGGCGCCGGACGCGCTGGCGCGCTATATCGCCGTGAAGGGTTCGATCTGTATCGATGGCGTGAGCCTGACGGTGAATGCGGTCGATGGCGCCAGCTTCGAGCTGAATATTGTCCCGCATACCCTGGCCGAGACGACGCTGCGCGATTTCCACACCGGCCGCCGGGTCAATCTCGAGGTCGACCTGATCGCCCGCTACCTGGAGCGCCTGTTGCAGGGCGATGCCGCGGCCAGGCCGGGTCCGGGCGAGGGGCTGACCCGCGCCCTGCTCGAGGCGCACGGTTTCGCCGGCAGGCACGACTAGCCTGCATCTGCGCACGAAGCGTGCCGCAGGCACGTGTTTCATGGATAATGGCGTTATGTCACTAAACACCGAAAAACAGCAAGCTGCAAACATGTCCTTAAACAGTGTCGAAGAAATCATCGCGGATATCCGTGCCGGGCGCATGGTCGTGCTGATGGACGACGAGGACCGCGAGAACGAGGGCGACCTGGTCATGGCCGCCGGGTTGGTGCGTCCCGAGGACATCAATTTCATGGCCAGTCACGGGCGCGGCCTGATCTGCCTGACGCTGACCCGCGAGCGCTGCGAGCAGCTGGCGCTGCCGCTGATGGTGCAGCGCAACGATTCGCTGCATTCGACCAACTTCACCCTGTCCATCGAGGCGGCCGAGGGGGTGACCACCGGCATCTCGGCGCAGGACCGCGCCCGTACCATCCTCGCGGCCACCGCCAGGGATGCACGTCCCGCCGACATCGTCATGCCCGGACATATCTTCCCGCTCATGGCCAAGCCCGGCGGTGTGCTGACCCGCGCCGGCCATACCGAGGCCGGCTGCGACCTGGCGCGTCTCGCCGGCCTGGAGCCGGCCGCGGTGATCGTCGAAATCCTCAAGGAGGACGGCAGCATGGCGCGCCGTCCCGACCTGGAGCTCTATGCGCAGCGGCACGGGCTGAAGATGGGGACCATCGAGGACCTGATCCGCTACCGCATCGAAAACGAGAAGACGGTGGAGCGGGTAGCGGTGAGCGACCTGGCCACCGAACACGGCGTATTCCGCGCCTATGCCTATCATGATTCCATCGACGATTCGGTGCATCTCGCGCTGGTGATGGGCGAGATCCGCGCCGACGAGCCGACGCTGGTGCGGGTACACATGCAAAACACGCTCGGCGACCTGGTGGATGCGCTGACCGAAGGCCATCACCTGACGCTGCGCCAGGCCCTGCAGCGGGTTGCGCAGGAGGGCAAGGGCGTGGTGGTCATCCTGCGCCAGAAAGAGGGGCCGGAGGCCCTGGCGGAACAGGTCCGCGGGTATCATATGCCACAGGAAACTGCCCAGGGCGGCATCAGCGAGCCGGACGAATTACGCACCTACGGTGTCGGCGCGCAGATCATCGCCGACGTCGGCGTGCAGAAGATGCGCGTGCTGAGTGCGCCGAAGATGCTGCACGGCATCGCCGGCTTTGGCCTGGAAGTGGTGGACTACGTCAAGTAAGCGGACTCGGTATATCAACAGGGACAATGACATGGGTGACATAACGGTGAAAGAGGGTGAGCTCGTGCTGCGCGATGCGCGCATTGCGCTGCTGGTGTCACGCTTCAACGGCTTCGTGGTGGAGAGCCTCCTGCAGGGTGCGCTGGATACCCTGAAGCGGCATGGTGCCGAGGAGCGCGACCTGCAGATCGTGCGCGTACCGGGCGCCTACGAAATGCCGATTGCCGCGCAGCGGCTGGCCGCCGGCAAGCGCTTCGACGCCATCATTGCGCTGGGCGCGGTCATTCGCGGCGGCACCCCGCATTTCGAGTACGTCGCCGGCGAATGCACCAAGGGCCTGTCGATGGTGTCGCTGAAATACGATATCCCGATTGCCTTCGGCGTGCTGACCGTGGACAGCATCG
>JBATJF010000040.1:0-6799 GCA_049668345.1 Gammaproteobacteria bacterium | reverse complement strand
TATACAAAAGCTTGACAAATGTTGGTGATCGTCCTATACAGGTATGGCAGTCTCATACAACTGAACAGGAGGTAGTCGTCATGAAACAGTACATGCTTCACAGGGCGCGGGCACAGGATCTTATGCTTGCCAGGGTGGTACTTGGATTTCTGATGACGCCGCTGGCAGTCATGTTCACCATAGGCGGCGCCATGCTGGCCGCCGCCTGATCCACGTCACAACGCCGGGGCCCTGCCACCCGTCAAGGCTCCAGACCTGCTGTTGCGCCACACCTCTCCGCTACCCCTCGTTCCGGGGTAGCGGAGTGGTGGCCACAGCGTCCCACCCCGATTTGTGTCTGCCGTTCAGCAACGGCCGGTGACGGTATAACCATGCGTCGCGGCAACACCAGCCACAGCTGAAACGCTCGATGTACCCGGCCCGGCGTGTTGCGGCCTGCTCTTCATCTCATCAGTCATACAAGTCTTGATCTCGCCCGGGCTCAGGGTCTGCCTGAGACCGGGCCGCTGTCGGGCGGCCGGATGCATGCTGACATGAGGGCGGAAAGCCCGGATTTGTGCCTGATTTCTTGTACAGCCTGCCGATACAGGGCTATGCTCAAGACATCGTGCGCATGCGAATGAAACAATTCCTGCTGGTTCTGATCACCGTTGCCCTGGCGGCAGCGCCGCTGCGCGGCAGCTTCGCGATGCCGGAGCCGGCTACCGCCGACGAGACCGGGCACTGTGCCCACATGCAGGATGGCATGCAGGGTATGAGCCATGCGGACGGCGGGCATGATTCAATCGGTGATGCGCCGGCCCATGACTGCAGCCAGGGTTGTACCGGTGATTGCTGCGACGGCGCATGTGGCACGTGTGTGCATGCATCGATCGCATTGCCCGCGGCCACTGCCGGCAGGGCGAAGCACTACAGCAGCATCCTGTCCGTTCCGGGCACGCACCGCTTCACGGGATGTGCGCTGCACCCGCCGTTTCGACCTCCCATCATTCTCTCCTGATCTGTTTCCGGCGCAACGGGCTGCCTGTGCGGGCAGTTGCTGCGTCTGTTCTGTTCCGTGAAACCGGTTCTGGAGAATCACTATGAATTATTTTCGGAGTACTGTCCGGCATTCAGGCAATGCTGCCGATGCGGGGATCCCTGACACCTGCCTGCGCGATCGTTGCCAGGCGGTGCATCCCGCCTGGCAGCCGTTGCTGATCATCACCTTCCTGCTGCTGTTTGTGCCGGGGCCGGCGCTGCCGGCGCCGCCGGCCGAGGATGCCGGGGCAGACCCACTCTCACTGGAGCATGCCCTCGCGCTGGCGATCGGTGGCAATCCCGGTCTGGCCGGTATGCAGGCGCGCGCCGAGGCCATGGCCGCCATCCCGTCGCAGGCCGGCGCATTGCCCGATCCCATGCTCAGCCTGAATGCCATGAACCTGCCAACGGATACGTTTGATCTCGACCAGGAACCGATGACCCAGCTGCAGATCGGCGTGGAGCAGTCGCTCCCGTTTCCCGGCAAACTGGCACTCAAGGAACGTGCGGCCGAAATCGATGCCGATGCAGCGGTCAGCAACGTCGATGAAACCCGCTTGCACCTGACAGACCAGGTGAAGCAGGCCTGGTGGCATATCTACTATCTCGACCGGGCGCTCGAGATCGTCTCCCGCAACCAGGACCTGCTGCGCCAGTTCGTGCAGATCGCACAGACCCGGTACAAGGTGGGTGAAGGCCTGCAGCAGGAGGTGCTGCTGGCCCAGGTCGAGTTGTCCAGGATGCTTGATCGCCGGATCGAGTTGCAGGGACAGCGCGGGCAACAGGCTGCGCGTCTCAATGCGCTGCTGGACCGGCAAGCCGGCACGCCGGTGGTTTTGCCGGCGCAGGTTGACGAGCGTTTGGCCGGGATACCTGCGGAACAGGACCTGTATGCACGCGCCGAGGCCGCCAGGCCGTTGCTGGAACAAAAGCGGCAGGAGGTCGAGGCTGCGCGCACCCGGCGTGACTTCGCCAGGCGTGACCGCTATCCCGACTTCAAGCTCGGTGCGGCCTATGGATTCCGCCAGGGCGATGACCCGAATGGCAGCCCGCGTGCCGATTTTGCCTCCATACGCCTGGGTGTGAGCCTGCCGCTGTATGCCGGCCGCAAGCAGGACAAGGCGCTCGAGCAACGTGCCAGTGAACTGCAGGAAAAGCAGTACGCACTGCGGGATGAGTCCGCCAGGGTGCATGCGGAGATTTCCGCCGCGCTTGCGGATTACCGCCGTGCCAGCGAACAGGTGCAACTGTCCAGGACCGGGATCATTCCCCAGGCCCGGCAATCGGTGGCCTCCATGCTGTCCGGTTACCAGGTCAACAAGGTGGATTTTCTCAACCTCGTGCGGGCACAGATCACGCTTTACGAGTACGAGACCCAGTACTGGAAATCCTTCAGTGAGGCGAACCAGGCACTGGCGCGTCTGAGCGCCGCCGTGGGAGAGGAGGTGGCCGGTGAATAAGCAAACGGTGTTCGGAGTGCTGATTGCCCTCGTGCTGGGTGGTGGCGGCGGGTATTGGGTTGCGTCGTACATCGGCGGCATACGCGGAGCCGGCGGTGTGGATGCGGACATGGCAGACGCCGGGCCCGAGGTGCTGTTCTACCGCAATCCCATGAACCCGGCGATCACCTCGCCGGTGCCGGCGCAGGACGAAATGGGCATGGATTACATCCCGGTCTATGCCGGTGACGATGGAACCGGCAATGGCGAACCCGCGGGTACCGTGAAGATCGATCCGGTCACGGTACAGAATATCGGGGTGCGCACGGCTACGGCCGGGCGGCAGGCACTCAGCCGGCAGATACGCGCCGTGGGCCGGGTCGACTTCGACGAGGAGCGGCTGTCCCGCCTGCATCCCAAGACCGAGGGCTGGATCGAGGAGCTGTATATCGACAAGACCGGCGAAAAGATCGGCAGGGATGCAATCCTGCTCAATATCTACTCGCCGCAGCTGGTGACCAGCCAGCAGGAATACCTGCTGGCCCTGAACAGCCTCGACGCACTGAAGGAAAGTCCCTACGAGGAAATCCGCGGCGGCGCGGAACAGCTCGTGACCAGTTCGCGTGAACGGCTCGAGTTGCTGGACGTGCCGGAACACCAGATCCACGAGCTGGAGCGCACGCGCAGGATCAAGAAGAACCTGCACATCCATTCGCCTTTCGACGGCGTGATCATCAACATCGGTGCGCGCGAAGGCCAGTTCGTCACACCAACCACCGAACTCTACAAGATCGCCGACCTGTCCCGGGTCTGGGTATTCGCGGATGTCTACGAGAGCGAGGTGTCCTGGATACAGGCCGGCGATCCCGTGGACATGAAACTCGCGGCCATCCCGGGCAAGGTGTTTTCCGGGCGCGTCGGCTACATCTATCCCTACGCCGAAGCCAAGACGCGCACCATCAAGGTCCGCCTGGAGTTCGACAACCCGGATCTGCTGCTCAAGCCGGACATGTTTGCCGATGTCACCATCCATGCGCAGCGCACGGTCGATGCCATTGTAATCCCTGCAGAGGCAGTGATGCGCTCCGGTGAGCGCGAACAGGTGTTCGTGGTGCGCGGCCCTGGCAAGTTTGAACCGAGAGATGTCAGGCTCGGCGTAAGTGCGAAGGGACTGGTCCAGGTTCTGGAAGGTGTTTCCGCAGGCGAGGCGGTCGTCACTTCCAGCCAGTTCCTCATCGACTCCGAGTCCAAGTTGCGCGAGGCGACGGCGAAGATGCTGGAGACGATGTCCAGGGAAAAGGGGGCGCAGTGATGATCAGGGCAATCATTGACGCGTCACTGCGTGACAGGTTCCTGGTGATCATCGCCACGCTGATCGTAGTGGCAGCCGGCATCCTGTCGCTCAGAAGCATACCGCTCGATGCCATTCCGGACCTCTCGGATGTGCAGGTCATTGTCTTCACCGGCTATCCGGGTCAGGCGCCGCAGGTTGTCGAGGACCAGGTGACCTACCCGCTGACCACGGCCATGCTGGCAGTCCCTGGCGCCAGGGTCGTGCGCGGTTATTCCTTCTTCGGGTTTTCGTTTGTCTATATCATCTTCGAAGACGGCACCGACATGTACTGGGCGCGTTCACGTGTACTGGAGTACCTCAATTATGTAAGCAGCCGTCTGCCTGATGGTGTTTCACCCAGCCTCGGGCCGGATGCCACCGGCGTCGGCTGGATCTATGAGTACGCGCTCGTAGACCGCACGGGCCAATATGACCTGGCCAGACTGCGTTCCATCCAGGACTGGTACCTGCGCTATCCCCTGCAGACCGTGAAAGGTGTTGCCGAAGTGGCCTCGGTGGGCGGCTTTGTCAAGCAGTACCAGGTCGAGGTCGATCCCAACGTCCTGCTGGCTTATGACATTTCGCTGGCGAAAGTAAAGCATGCCATTCAGCGCTCCAATCAGGACGTGGGTGGTCGCCTGGTGGAGATGGCGGAGACCGAATACATGGTTCGCGGCCGCGGCTACATCGAGGGCATCGATGACCTCAAAAAGATAGCGGTCGGGGTGGATGCCCTGGGCACGCCGATCCGGCTGGAGGATGTGGCCGATGTCCATCTGGGACCGGAGTTGCGGCGGGGTTTGGTGGAACTCGACGGTGAGGGTGAAGTCGCCGGCGGTGTGGTGGTCATGCGTTACGGGGAGAATGCACTGGCCACCATCGAGGGCGTCCGGAACAAACTCGAGGAGTTGAAGAAGGGTCTGCCTGAGGGTGTGGAGATCGTGACGGTCTATGACCGTGGCAACCTCATCGAACGGGCGGTGGATAATCTCAAGGAGAAGCTCATCGAGGAATCCATCGTGGTCAGCCTGATCACGATCCTGTTCCTGTTGCATGCCCGGTCTGCACTGGTGGCGGTTGTGTCGCTGCCGATTGGCATCCTCATCGCATTCATCATCATGCGCTGGCAGGGGATCAATGCCAACATCATGTCGCTGGGCGGAATTGCCATTGCCATCGGCGCCATGGTCGACGGGGCCATCGTGATGATCGAGAATGCGCACAAACACCTCGAACACAGTGCCGAGCGGAAAGGGTATGCGCTCACACCGGACGAACGCTGGGACGCCGTGGCAGAGGCCGCCCGGGAAGTCGGCCCGGCGCTGTTTTTCTCGCTGCTGATTATCACGGTGTCCTTCCTGCCCGTGTTCACCCTGCAGGCCCAGGAGGGGCGGCTGTTCACACCGCTGGCCTTCACCAAGACCTTCGCCATGGCCGGTGCCGCGCTGCTGGCCATAACACTGGTGCCGGTGCTGATGGGGTATTTCATCCGTGGCAAGATCCTGCCGGAGGCGAAGAACCCGGTAAACCGCTTTTTGCATGCCGTCCATGCCCCGGTACTGAAAATTGCAATCAAATGGCGCTGGATCACGCTGCTGCTGGCGCTGCTGCTGCTGGGCGGGAGTGTGTACCCGCTGATGAATCTGGGTAGCGAGTTCATGCCGCCGCTGGACGAGGGTGACATCCTGTACATGCCGACGACCTATCCGGGGCTCTCCATCACCAAGGCCCGGGAACTGCTGCAACAGACCGACAAGATCCTGAAGACCTTTCCCGAGGTCGAGACCGTGTTCGGCAAGGTGGGGCGTGCCCAGACTGCGACCGATCCGGCGCCACTGTCCATGCTGGAAACCACGGTCAGACTCAAGGACAGGGATGACTGGCCGGATCCCGGCAAAACAACCAAGGACCTGATGAACGAAATGGACAAGGCAATCCGTTTCCCCGGGCTGGCCAATGCCTGGACCATGCCGATCAAGACCCGTATCGATATGCTTTCAACCGGTATCAAGACACCGATCGGCATCAAGGTGAGCGGACCGGACCTGAATGTTCTGGAACGGGTTGCCGGTGACATCGAGCAGGCAGTGAAGCAATTGCCCGAGACGCTCTCGGCCTTCGGCGACAAGGCGGCCGGTGGCTATTACCTGGATTTCGATATCCGCAGGGAAGAGGCGGCACGCTACGGATTGACGATCGGAGACATTCAGGATGTCATCCAGACCGCGATCGGTGGCATGAACATTACCTGGACGGTGGAAGGCCTGGAGCGTTATCCCGTGAACCTGCGATACCCTCGTGAGTTGCGCGACAACCTCGAGGAACTCAAGCGTGCACTGATTTCGACTCCCACAGGTGCCCAGATTCCGCTGTCCCTGGTGTCAGACCTGCACATGCGACGCGGACCACCCGCAATCAAGACGGAAAATTCGAGACCCAATGCCTGGGTTTACGTCGATATCACCACGGCGGATATCGGTGGTTATGTGGCAAAAGCCAGGGAAATTGTCGATGCAGAGGTGGACCTGCCGGCGGGCTATACACTGGGCTGGTCGGGCCAGTTCGAATACATGGAGCGCGCCGCGCAACGTCTGCGTATCGTGGTGCCGGCGACCTTGCTGATCATTTTCCTGCTGCTCTATTTCAATTTTCGAAACATTGCCGGGCCGCTGGTGGTCATGTTGTCCATCCCCTTCGGGCTCATTGGTGGCTTCTGGCTGGTGTACTGGCTGGGATTCAACCTGTCCGTGGCAGTGGCGGTGGGTTTCATCGCACTGGCCGGTGTTGCCGCCGAGATCGGCGTGCTGGTTCTGACCTTTATCGATCAGGAGGTGGCGCGGTGTCGTCATGAAAAGGCGGATGCCGCACGCCTGACTGCCGGCGACATCATGCAGGCCGTGCACAAAGGCACCTCGGAGCGGGTGCGGCCGGTTGTCATGACGGCGACCGCCATCATCGGCGGCCTGCTGCCGATCATGTGGGGCAGCGGTACCGGCTCCAGCGTGAT
>JBATJF010000039.1:0-4437 GCA_049668345.1 Gammaproteobacteria bacterium | reverse complement strand
GGCACAGATGGTCTTGCCGGCGATCTGGTCGGCCGCGCTCAGCAGCAGGTCGAGATCCTCGGGACGGCCCTGGCCTTCCTCGATGCGCTTGATGATGCGGTGCATCCAGCCCGTACCCTCGCGGCACGGCGTGCACTGCCCGCAGGACTCCGCATAGTAGAAGCGCGAGATGCGCATCGCGGCCTTCACCATGCAGGTGGTTTCGTCCATGACGATGACCGCGCCGGAACCGAGCGCGGAACCCGCCTTGGCCAGCGCGTCATAGTCCATGTCGCATTCCATGATAATGTCGGCGGGCAGCACCGGCATTGAGGAACCGCCCGGGATAACGGCCTTGAGCCGGTGGCCATCGCGCACACCGCCGGCCATCTCGAGCAGCTCGCGGAACGGCGTGCCCATCGGCACCTCGAAATTGCCCGGCCTGTTGACGTGGCCGGACACGGAGAAGATCTTCACGCCGCCGTTGTTCGGCTTGCCGAGGTTCATGAACCACTCGCCGCCGTTGCGCATGATCGCCGGAACCGAGGCCAGCGTCTCGGTATTGTTGATGGTGGTCGGCTTGCCGTACAGGCCGAAGTTGGCCGGGAACGGCGGCTTGAAACGCGGCTGGCCCTTCTTGCCCTCCAGCGACTCCAGCAGCGCGGTCTCCTCGCCGCAGATATAGGCGCCCGCACCGAGGTGACTGTAGCAATCGAAATCCACGCCCGAACCGAGAATATCGCGGCCCAGCAGGCCGGCTTCGTAGGCCTCGGCGAGCGCCTGTTCGAAGCGCTCGAAAGGTTCGTGGTGGAATTCGCCGCGCATGTAGTTGTAGCCGACCGTCGCGCCCATGGCGTAACCCGCGATGGCCATACCCTCGACCAGCGCATGCGGATTGAAGCGCAGGATGTCGCGGTCCTTGCAGGTGCCCGGCTCTGACTCGTCCGAGTTGCACACCACGTACTTCTGCACCGGCGCATTGCGCGGCATGAAGCTCCACTTCAGGCCGGTCGGAAAACCTGCGCCGCCGCGGCCGCGCAGGCCGGAGGCCTTGACCGTCTCGATGACCTCTTCGGGGGGGATCTTTTCCGCCAGGATCTTCTTCCAGGCCTGGTAGCCGCCGACCTTGAGATAATTCTCCAGCGTCCACGGCTGGTCGAATTGCAGGGTGTCAAAACAGACCTGTACGCTCATCTGCTACTCCAGTCCGTCCAGGATGGCGTCGACCTTTTCAGGTGTCAGCCGTTCGTGGTAATGACCGTTCACGGTCATCATCGGGCCGCCGGAACAGGCCGCCAGGCATTCCTCTTCCAGTTTCAGCGTGATGCGCCCGTCCGGCGTGGTCTCGCCCAGCCCGATACCGAGTTTCTTCTCGATGTGCTCGACCAGGCTTTCCGCCCCGCACAGCATGCAGGAGATATTGGTGCAGAGTGCCACCATGTTGCGGCCGACCGGCTCCAGCTCGATCATGGAATAGAAGGTGCCGACCTCGTATACCTGCACCGGCAGCAGGCCGAGGTAGTCGGCCACGGCGTCCATCAGGTCGCGCGTGACCCAGCCGCCGTTCTGTTCCTGCGCCCCCTGCAGTGCGCACAGCACGGCGGACTGTCGCTGCTCAGCCGGATACTTCTCCAGCCACGCGTCGATCGTCGCGCGTGTCGCGCTGCTCAGCAGGTCGGATTTGCGGGCCGGTGTCGTCATCAGCGGTCAATCTCCCCGAACACGATATCCTGCGTGCCGATGACGGCGACCACGTCGGCCAGCATGTGCCCGCGCGTCATTTCGTCGATGGCCGAGAGGTGCGCGAAACCCGGCGCGCGCACCTTCAGCCGGTAAGGCTTGTTGGCGCCGTCGGACACCAGGTAAACACCGAACTCGCCCTTGGGATGCTCGACGGCGGCATAGGCCTCGCCCGCCGGCACGCAGAAGCCTTCGGTAAACAGTTTGAAATGGTGAATGAGGGCTTCCATATCGGCCTTCATTTCCTCACGGCGTGGCGGCGCGAGCTTGGCGTTATCCAGCATGACCGGGCCGGGATTTCCGCGCAGCCAGTCGATGCACTGCCGGATAATGCGGTTGGACTGGCGCAGCTCCTCGATGCGTACCAGGTAGCGATCATAGCAGTCGCCGGTCACGCCGACCGGGATATCGAAGCGCATGCGGTCATAGACTTCGTAGGGCTGCTTCTTGCGCAGGTCCCATTCGATACCGGAGCCGCGCAGCATCGGGCCTGTGAAACCGAGCTGCAGGGCGCGCTCTGGACTGACCACGCCGATGCCGACCGTGCGCTGCTTCCAGATGCGGTTGTCGGTGAGCAGGGTCTCGTATTCGTCCACGCAACCCGGAAAGCGCTCCGTGAAGGACTCGATGAAATCCAGCAGCGAGCCCTGACGGTCGGTGTTCTTTTTGTCCACCTCGCGCTGGCTGTGCCACTTGGATGCCTGGTATTGCGGCATCCTGTCCGGCAGGTCGCGGTAGACACCACCCGGGCGGTAATAGGTCGCGTGCATCCGCGTGCCGGATACCGCCTCGTAGCAGTCCATCAGGTCCTCGCGCTCGCGGAAGGCATACAGGAACACCGTCATGGCCCCGATATCCAGGCCGTGCGCGCCGAGCCACAGCAGGTGGTTCAGGATGCGGGTGATTTCGTCGAACATCACGCGGATGTACTGCGCCCGCAACGGCGGTGTGACGCCGAGCAGCTTTTCCATCGCCAGCACGTAGCCGTGCTCGTTGCACATCATGGACACGTAGTCGAGCCGGTCCATGTAGCGGATGCTCTGGTTGAACGGCTTGCTCTCGGCCAGTTTCTCGGTGCCGCGGTGCAGCAGCCCGATATGCGGGTCGGCGCGCTCGATCACCTCGCCGTCCATCTCCAGCACCAGTCGCAGCACGCCATGCGCAGCGGGATGCTGCGGGCCGAAGTTCAGGGTGTAGTTGCGGATTTCCGGCATACGCTACTCCGTCGCCCCGGCTTCCGCCGGCGGATCCGGTTCATCGGCGATCTGCATGAGATCGACCGTCTCGACGCCTTCGGCACGGATCACCTTCGGCACCAGGACGCGCGGCTCGATGCTCACCGGCTGGTAGACCACGCGCTTCTTCTCGGCGTCGTAGATGACCTCGACGTTGCCGGACAGCGGGAAATCCTTGCGGAACGGGTGACCGATGAAACCGTAGTCCGTCAGCAGCCGGCGCAGGTCGGGGTGACCCTCGAACAGGATGCCGTACAGGTCGAAGGCCTCGCGCTCGTACCAGTTGGCACTGTTCCAGATGTCGATGACCGAGGGCACCACGGGCAGGTCATCGCTCGGTGCGAACACCCTGAGGCGCAGGCGCCGGTTATTGCGCAGCGACAGCAGGTGGTAAACCGCGGCGAAACGGCGTGCGCTGCCCGGCTTCTCCAGCACCAGGTCCTCGGTGACGGCGGTCAGCCGGCCCGCGGTCCCCGGCTCGACGCCGCGACTGAAGCCGGACGCCGTTGTCTCGCCGGTGGCCCACTCGTCGCGTCCGTAGTTGAGATAGTCGACGCCGCACAGGTCGATCAGTGTCTCGAAGGCAAAGGCCGGCTCGTCGCGCAACGCCGTCGCGACCTCGTGCAGGGCATCACCGGCCAGCTCCAGCGTCACCTCCCCGACGGCATCGATCACGGCGTCCAGCCGGTCACCGAAGCGGTCCTGTAACTGCTCTGCGAGCTGTCGGGAGAGATCTGACACGCAATGTTTCCTTCAGCCCCTAGCGGGCGATGGTATTGGTTCGCTTTATCTTGTTTTGCAGCTGTATGATTCCATACAGCAGCGCCTCGGCGGTGGGCGGACAGCCCGGCACGTAGATGTCGACCGGCACGATGCGGTCGCAGCCGCGTACCACGGAATAGGAATAGTGGTAGTACCCGCCGCCGTTGGCGCAGGAACCCATCGAGATCACCCAGCGCGGCTCGGCCATCTGGTCGTAAACCTTGCGCAGCGCCGGTGCCATTTTGTTACACAGCGTGCCGGCCACGATCATCACGTCGGACTGGCGCGGGCTGCCGCGGAACACGATACCGAAACGATCCAGGTCATAGCGCGAGGCGCCCGCCTGCATCATTTCCACCGCACAGCAGGCCAGGCCGAAGGTCATCGGCCACATCGAGCCGGTGCGTGCCCAGTTGATCAGGCTGTCGGCCGTGGTGGTGACGAAACCTTCCCTGAGCAGGCCCTCGACGCTCACGTCAATGCTCTCGTTTCTGGACAGCAGGCCGGGGTTCGGCACGCCGGCGTCGCTCGCGGCCGTGCGCATCCCCACTGCGTGGGGCCCCTGCTTACTGCTCGCGCCCGTGCCTCAGGCATTGAGTCGATAGCGGATAATTCCGGGATTCGGCACGCCGGCGTCGCTCGCGGCCGTGCGCATCCCCACTGCGTGGGGCCCCTGCTTACTGCTCGCGCCCGTGCCTCAGGCATTGAGTCGATAGCGGAT
>JBATJF010000038.1:0-13374 GCA_049668345.1 Gammaproteobacteria bacterium | reverse complement strand
TTTCCTCCCTACTGAAAGTGCTTTACAACCCGCAGGCCTTCTTCACACACGCGGCATTGCTGCATCAGGCTTTCGCCCATTGTGCAATATTCCCCACTGCTGCCTCCCGTAGGAGTCTGGGCCGTGTCTCAGTCCCAGTGTGGCTGTACGTCCTCTCAGACCAGCTACAGATCGTCGCCTTGGTAGGCCTTTACCCTACCAACAAGCTAATCTGACATAGGCTCATCCAATAGTGCGAGGCCCGAAGGTCCCCCGCTTTCCCCCGTAGGGCGTATGCGGTATTAGCCTGAGTTTCCCCAGGTTGTCCCCCGCTACTGGGCAGATTCCTATGCATTACTCACCCGTCCGCCACTCGCCGCCAGAGAGCAAGCTCTCCGCGCTGCCGTTCGACTTGCATGTGTTAGGCATGCCGCCAGCGTTCAATCTGAGCCAGGATCAAACTCTTCACTTTCAAGTTTGCTTGGTTGCTTTGAGGAGCAACCGGATCCTTGCTCGATGATTACTGTACTAAATTGACATCCGTTTCCGGATCTCAGACGCTCTCATCGAAATGTGTTGCATACACAACTCGTCGACGTAAGCGCCCACACAAATTACCTGATCGAATTTTTAAAGAACTTTTGCCGGGAACGGTGCCCGACAAGGAGCGCAAATTGTACGCGTGATTCTCGGCCTGTCAACAACTGAATTCACAAAAAATCAGTTTATTTGTGAAGCCTGAACCCCCGCCCGTGCAGTTCCGAAGAAAACCCCGGCAGGGTCAGTAAGTATAGCCGCTTGTGCACGCCAGGGGGAACGTTTGCGGATTATTTTTTACAGGCCCGCCAGCATCGCATGCGTTCCGGCCCCGACCATAACTCTATGATTTGTCTTGGCGATTAGTCTGAAACGACGGTTACCCGTGCGAAACGGCGCTTGCCGACCTGGATGACATGGGTGTTCCCGGGCACGATGGCAAGGTCCCTGTCCTCTACACGCTCCCCGTCACAGCGCACCGCACCCTGCTTGATCATGCGGAAAGCCTCCGAGGTACTACCCACCAGGCCGGCATTTTTCAGCAGGTTGGCGATACCCAGCTGCCCGTCCGTCGCCTGCAGTGTGACATCCGGCATATCATCCGGCAGCGCACCCTTCTGAAAGCGCGCGATGAATGTCGCCTGGGCCGCCTCGGCCGCTCCGCGGTCGTGGAAACGCGCCACGATCTCGCGGCCGAGCTGGAACTTGATATCGCGCGGGTTGGCGCCGGCCTCGACATCACGCTTCAGCGCGGCGATGTCGTTCATGGCGCGGAAACTCAGCAACTCGAAATAACGCCACATCAGGTCGTCCGATATCGACATCAGTTTGCCGAACATTGCATCCGGCGGTTCGTTGATGCCGATGTAGTTATTGAGCGATTTGGACATTTTCTGCACGCCATCCAGCCCTTCCAGGATCGGCATGGTCAGAATCGTCTGTGGCCGCTGGCCATAGTGCTTCTGTAATTCACGCCCGACCAGCAGGTTGAATTTCTGATCGGTCCCGCCCAGCTCGACATCCGCCTTCATGGCCACGGAGTCATAGCCCTGGATCAGCGGATAGAGGAATTCGTGCACGGCGATCGGCTGGTTGGCGGCATAACGCTTGCTGAAATCATCGCGTTCGAGCATGCGCGCCACGGTGTATTTCGCCGCAACCTGGATCAGGTCGGCCGCGCCCATCGCGCCCAGCCACTGCGAATTGAACATGACTGTGGTCTTTTCCGGATTGAGTATCTTGTAGATCTGGTGCTCGTAGGTGGCCGCGTTGGCCAGCACCTCGTCGCGGGTGAGCGGCTTGCGCGTCACATTCTTGCCGGTAGGATCGCCGATCATGCCGGTGAAGTCGCCGATCAGAAACAACACCTCGTGGCCCAGGTCCTGAAACTGCCGCAGCTTGTTGATCAATACCGTATGGCCCAGGTGCAGATCGGGGGCAGTCGGGTCGAACCCTGCCTTCACCCGCAGCGGCACGCCGGTTGCCAGCCTCTCCACCAGCTCGTCCTCGACCAGCAACTCGTGTACACCGCGGCGTATCTGCGCAAGCTCATCGGACATCGTCATCTGTAACCTTCTCCCGGGGTCGCTTTATCAGCAAAGGTTAACATACGGGCCCGAACAGGTAAGCCGGAACTTTGTCGCCACCGACATTCAAGGTAGACCTTGTCGCTGGCGATACAGCTAAAGGAAACCTGTTGACCAGTCATCTGTCTAGGTTTAACTTATGCCAAACCTTTACAAGGGCTTATCGTGAATACCCACTACCTTATCAATCGCGACATCAAGTCGCTGGGCGGGGCAATAAAAACCAGGTCGGTATTCAGCAGGCCCGTCTTCCTGATTCTTGCCGGCGCGACCATCATTGCACTGCTGGCATCGCTGTATCTGAATCCGTATACCGCGCGCGCTACACGCAACACTGTCCTGACGTTGCCGCCGCCAGCGTCCACGGGCATGGACCCTGATATCGCGCAGCAGATCATGCCGCAGGAAGAAACCCCGACGGATTCCGGGCCACAGGAAACGGCCTTCAATCTGCCGCTGCCGGCGGCCGGACCCGCGCCGGTATCCGAACCACAGGAGCCGCTCGCCGTCTGGCAGGAAGTCACCGTCAAGTCCGGTGACAGTATCGCCGCCATTTTCGCGCGCTTCGACATCCCGCCACGCCAGTTACATACGCTGCTCCAGCAGGGCGGGCCGACCGAACACCTGAAAAAGATCTACCCGGGCCAGACGCTGCGCATCATGTCCAGCGCGGAACAGGGCCTGATGCGACTGAGTTACCCGATCGACCGGCTGAACACACTGGAGATCGCGCGCAATGATGATGCGTTCGACGTCAGCACGATCACACTCACCCCTGAATTTCGCAGCAAGAATGCCAGCGGCGTCATCGACAGCTCGCTGTTCCTCGCCGCCGGCAAGGCCGGCCTGTCCGATACCCTGACCATGGAACTGGCCGGCATCTTCGGCTGGGATATCGACTTCGCGCTCGATATTCGCAAGGGCGACAGGTTCACCGTGCTGTACGAGGAGATGTACGCCGATGGCGAAAACATCGGCAACGGTACCATCCTGGCCGCGGAGTTCATCAACCATGGCAAACGCTACCAGGCCATCCGCTATACCGACGCCGGCGGCAAGACCGATTATTACTCACTGGACGGCAAGAGCATGCGCAAGGCGTTCCTGCGTACGCCGGTAGAATTCAGCCGCATAAGTTCCGGCTTCAGCCTGGGTCGCAAACACCCGGTACTGAACACCATCCGCGCGCACAAGGGTGTCGATTACGCCGCCTCAACGGGCACGCCGATCAAGGCGACCAGCGACGGCAAGATCGTGCATCGCGGCAAGAAAGGCGGTTACGGCAACACCATCATTGTCCAGCACGGCAGCAAGTACAGCACGCTGTATGCGCACCTGTCGAAGTACCGCAGCGGACTGACCACCGGCAGCCGCGTCAAGCAGGGCCAGATCATCGGCTACGTCGGCAGCTCGGGACTCGCGACCGGTCCGCACCTGCATTACGAATTCAGGGTCGACGGCGTACACCGCGACCCGCTACGCGTGAAACTGCCGGGCGCCGACCCGCTGGCCAACAAGTACCGCTCCGATTTCGACAAAAAGGCCGAGGCCCTCATGGCGCAACTCGACCTGGTTCGGGACGTACAACTGGCCAGCACGCAGTAACGCAAGCTCCCGCCAGGCTAGCTGCTGACCCGGTTACACGAGGCTAGCCGTCCGTCATGGCAGAGTTGTTCATCGGTCTTATTTCCGGCACCAGCATGGACGGTGTCGACGCGGCACTGCTCGATTGCTCGACCCCGCATCCACAGGTCATCGCAACCCATGCCGGTGCGTATTCAGCCGAACTGCGCCACCAGCTGGATGCCGCCCTGTTGCTGGAAAACCCGCTGGCAGTCGATCTTGATGAACTGGATACCGCGGTAGGAGAAGCCTTTGCCAGCGCGGCGAATGACCTGCTGGCGCACGCCGGCGTCGCACCCGGCGCAGTGACCGCGATCGGCAGCCACGGCCAGACCATCCGCCACGAACCGAACGCACCCGCACCTTATTCCCTGCAGATCGGTGCACCCCGCACCATCAGCCGCCTGACCGGTATCGATGTGGTGGCCGATTTCCGCACCGCGGATATCGAGGCCGGCGGCCAGGGCGCGCCCCTGGTGCCCGCCTTTCACCAGGCCGTATTCACCGATGCGCGACAAACACGCGTGATCCTGAATATCGGCGGCATCGCCAATATTACCATCCTGCCCTGCGCAGACTCCGGGCAGGCCGTGCGCGGCTTCGACACGGGTCCGGGCAATACCCTCATGGACATCTGGGCAGTGCGTCACCTGGCAAGACGCATGGATACCGGCGGGCGCTGGGCGGCCTCGGGTCATGTCAATGCGGCACTGCTGGATGCCATGCTGGATGATCCCTATTTCAGATTGCCGCCACCCAAGAGTACCGGGCGCGAATACTTCAATGCCGGGTGGCTGTCTGCGCATCTGCAGGACAGCGACTGTACGGCGGAGGACATACAGGCGACGTTGTGTGAACTGACGGCATGCAGCATTTCCAGGGATATACTGGCACATGCCGCGTCCGCGCAGCGGGTGCTGGTGTGCGGCGGTGGCGTGCACAACCCGCAATTGATGACGCGGCTGGTGGCAAGCCTGCCCGGGATAAGCGTCGACTCGACCGCCGCCTGCGGACTTGATCCCGACTGGGTGGAAGCCGCGACCTTTGCCTGGCTGGCACAACAGCACCTGTCTGCCAGGCCGGGCAATATCCCGGCAGTCACCGGCGCCGAACGGCCCGTGGTGCTGGGCAGGCTGTTCCGGCATTGATCCCGTCCTGTCGGCGCCGCGTTGCGCGGCCCCAACGCAACGCGGGGGCTAAGTGCCCCCGCGACTGCCTGCAGATTTCAACCCTGATCAGACCGAACACGACGACCCGCAGCCACAGGTGGTGGTCGCATTGGGATTCCTGACCACGAACTGCGCACCCTCAAGACCCTCGGTATAATCCACCTCGGCGCCTATAAGGTATTGATAGCTCATGGGATCGATGACCAGCGCAACGCCGCTGTTTTCGACCGTGATATCGCCCTCGGTGACATTCTCGTCGAAGGAGAAGCCGTACTGAAAGCCTGAACACCCGCCGCCCGTGATATAGATCCTCAGCTTGAGCTTCGGGTTTTTTTCCTCAGCAATCAACTGCTTGACCTTGCCAGCCGCCGCATCGGAAAAGGTAAGCTCCACATTTATCGCACTTGCTGCTTCACTCATGAGATCACTGCCTCTTCAAAACCGGTTCCAGATTGCCAGCAAGTATGAATATCCTGAGCAAAATGGTCAAGTATTACTCCTGGCTGGCACCCGACTCCGTGGTATCGCGTTCGAACGTAAGCACCGAGGTTTTTTTGCCGGTCTCGTGTACCAGGCTGCCGTTGACCGCGGCGCCCATCGCCATCTCGATCAGGTTGTAGTACACATCACCATTGACCTCGGCCTGGGCAGCGAGTTCGATCCGTTCGTCGGAGCGGACATCACCGCTGACCGTGCCGTTGAGGATGACCGTGGGCACGCGCACGTCGCCCTCGATCCGCCCGTGCTCGCTGACCGTCAGTACCGACGACGAACCCGCCTCGGCGATGATGTTGCCCTTGATCATGCCATCGACATGCAAGCCGCCGCTGAAGTGGATATCACCCTCGATGCGGGTCTGCTGGCCGATGATGGTGTCAACCTTGGCACCACCACCCTTCGGTTTCTTGCTGTCTCCAAACATAATGCCTTCTCCTGTGTTAAGTCCCCTGCTATGGCCAGTCGAACTGCTGCACGACCGGCTCCTGCTTGCCCTTGCCCTGGGGCCTGACCGTCAGCACCACCTTGTCGGCCTCGAACCCCTCCGGCAGGTTGATGGTTCCGGCGAGGTCCTGAAAATAGCGGAAACGGAACTTGATCTGTTGCGTTGCCGGCCGGGTAACGTCAACCAGCGTCAGCACGATCTGCTCGCCTGCCAGTTGTCCCGAGATCTTCCAGTCAACCTCGCCACTGGCGTACTGATCGTTGCGCTTGAGCTGCGTCAGCACCAGGTCGTAGTGATACTCGCCCTCGGCCAGGCCGCGCTCCAGCGTGAAACGGTGGATATGCAAGCCCGGGTTCACATCGCCTGGCGCGACGATGCCACGGTAGAATTCCACTTCCTCGCGTGCCGCCTGCAGCTCTTCCTCGAGCTGGCCGAGGTCGGACTTTACCGACTGCGCCGCCTGGCGATCGATCTGGCTTGAACGTTCGAGGATGGCGACCCGTTCGCGCAAGTCCTCGGCATCGTTCTCCAGCTTGTCGTTACTCTCTTCCAGCAACATGTTTTCCGTGCGCAGCGACTGCAACTCGCCGACGCCACGCAGCTTGCCCAGGTCATAGACCCGCCAGCCGACATACATCAGCAGTAGCGCCACACCGGCCGCCACCACCAGGCGCGTTATTTCGCCGCGATTCATGCACATACCCCGTCATGGCACAGCGCCATGCAATTATGACCACGGATCATGCGCCTGGCCGGATGCAGTTCACGGAATAGGCATCGCATCGGCACTTCAGGGCAGCAGCGCAATATTCGCCAGACCGGTCTGTTCCGACAGGCCGAACATCACGTTCATGTTCTGTATCGCCTGTCCGGCGGCGCCCTTTACCAGATTGTCGATAACCGACAGGACAACCACGGTATCGCCCTGCTGCGGGCGGTGGACGGCGAGCCGGCAATGATTCGCGCCGCGTACGCTGCGGGTTTCAGGGTGGGCACCGGGTGGCAACACATCCACAAAGTACTCATCGCGGTAGCGCGTCTCGAAGAGCGCCTGCAGGTCCGGCGCGGTATCGTTCAGGCGGGCATACAGCGTCGCGTGGATACCCCGGATCATCGGCGTCAGGTGCGGCACGAAGGTCAGCCCGACCGGTCCACCGGCTGCCTGTTCCAGGCCCTGGCGAATTTCCGGCAGATGACGGTGCCCGGGCACGGCATAGGCCTTGAAATTCTCGCTGGCCTCGCACAGCAGGCTGCCGGTGGCCGCCTTGCGACCGGCGCCGCTGACACCCGACTTGGCGTCCGCGATCAGCTGCCCGGCGTCCACCAGCCCTGCCTCGATCAATGGCAGAAATCCCAACTGGACCGCGGTCGGATAACACCCGGGATTCGCCACCAGGCGCGCCCGGGCGATAGCCGTCCGATTGACCTCGGGCAACCCGTAGACGGCCTCCGCCAGCAGCTCCGGACAACTGTGCGGCATGCCATACCATTGCTCCCAGCCGGCCACGTCGTGCAGGCGGAAATCGGCGGCCAGGTCGATGATGCGCACGCCGGCCTCGAGCAGTGCAGGTACCATGGTCATCGCGGTACCGTTCGGGGTGGCGAAAAATACCAGGTCACAGGATTCGAGCCCGCCCGCGTCGGGTGCCGTAAAGGCCAGCCCGGTGTGTCCCCGGAGATTCGGAAACAGCTCGGCAACCGGACGCCCTGCTTCGGAACGTGAGGTAATTACGCCGAGTTCCACGTCCGGATGGCCAACCAGCAGCCTCAGCAGTTCCACGCCTGTATAACCGGTGCCGCCAACCACGCCTGTCTTGATCATTGTTCAGTCACCTGCAGCTGTCATGCAAAACGCCGGAGATAGTACACCATCCACCGGGCAATCATTCTACAATAGCCGGCATTCATGCATGGGGTCACGGACAGCAACCGCGCAGAGGCCCGCTACTGCAACGCCACCACCAGGGAGCACCATGCTACGGCAACGCTGGCAACAATGGCTGGATAACCTTGGCCTGCGCCTCGCCGGGATCGACACATTGCCACAGCTGGCCATGCTCTCGATCCCGGTTGGCCTGCTGTCGGGCGCCGTTGTCATCTGTTTCCGGCTCCTGGTAGAGACGATGCAGGGCCAGTTCCTGCCGGGTGGCGCCGCGGAGAATTTCGAACAGCTGTCGACCCCGGTCAGGCTGCTGCTACCGGCGGGCGGCGGGCTGCTGGTCGGGCTGATCTGGCAATACCTGGACAGCGAAACACGCGAGGTAGGCGTCGTGCATGTCATGAAGCGACTGGCCCATTACGAGGGCCGGCTGCCGCTGCGCAATGCGCTTGCCCAGTTTGCCGGCGCCGCCTTGTGCATCATCAGCGGGCATTCCGTCGGCCGCGAAGGGCCGAGCGTGCATCTGGGCGCGGCCAGCGGCAGCCTGCTCGGCCAGTGGCTGCACCTGCCCAACAACAACAGCCGGACGCTGATTGCCTGTGGCGTTGCCGCGGCAATCGCGGCCTCCTTCAACACCCCGCTGGCCGGCGTCATTTTCGCCATGGAAGTGGTCGTCATGGAGTATTCGCTGGCCAGTTTCGCCCCGGTAATCCTGGCGGCAGTGTTCGCGACGACGCTGACCCAGGCCGTCTTCGGTGACGCGCCGGTGTTTTCAATACCCGCCATGCAGCTTGGTTCGCTGATGGAATTGCCCTATATCCTGCTGACCGGCCTCGTGCTGGGCTGTCTGTCGGCGCTGTTCATACACCTGCTTCAGCAAAGCAGCACCCGGCTTGTCCCCGGCTGGCCGGTGTGGACGCGCTGCACCCTGGCCGGCAGTCTGGTCGGCGTCATCGCCATGGTCATTCCCGAGGTCATGGGTATTGGCTATGACACGGTCAATGCAGCGCTGCTCGGCCAGATTGGACTTGCGACCCTGGTCAGCGTGGCGCTGGCGAAACTGCTCGCCACCGCGGTCGGGCTCGGGCTTGGCCTGCCGGGCGGCCTGATCGGCCCCACCCTGGTCATGGGCGCCATGGCCGGTGGCGCCATGGGCCTGCTGGCTGACAGCTGGCTACCCGGCGAGCTCGCGACGCCGGCCTTCTTCGCGCTGATCGGCATGGGCACCTTCATGGGCGCGACCCTGCAAGCCCCGCTGGCGGCACTGACCGCCATGCTGGAGCTGACTGCCAACCCGCACATCATCCTGCCCGGCATGCTGGCACTGATCACGGCCAGCCTGGTCAGCCGGGAACTGTTCGGCAAGGAGTCGGTTTACCTGGTGCTGCTCGGCGCAAATGAATCAGACTATCGCGACAGCCCGGTGGCCCAGACCCTGCGCCGCATTGGCGTGGCGAGCGTAATGGAGCGCCGGCTGGAGACGATGCCGCGCCGCGTCTCGCGGGAACGGGTTGTCGAACTGCTGTCCGGCGAACCGCGCTGGATCCTGATCCGCGAGGAAAACCAGCCGCTCTATGCCATGCCCGCCGCGGACCTGGCGCGCCACCTGCAGGGCGATACCGGCAGCACGGAAATCGACCTCATGGAAATCCCGGCGGTGCGTCTGGAAGTCAAACCGGTTGATTTCCAGGCCACACTGCACGAGGCACAGGATTTACTCAAGTCCCCGGAGGCCGAGGCACTCTGCGTGACCCGCATTACCGTACCCGGCATCAGCAGGATCTACGGCATCCTGACACGCGAGGACATCGACAGGAGCTACCGCATCTGACGCCTGTGAGGGGTTCAGTCTTTCAGGATAAACGAGACCTTCATATTGACCCGGTACTCGGTGATCTTGTCATCGTTAACGACGACGCTTTGCTCCTGTATCCAGGCCCCCTTGATGTTTTGCAGGGTCTTGCCGGCACGCTTGATGCCGCTGCTCACGGCATCCTCGAATGACTTCTTCGACGAAGCGGTTATTTCGGTAACCTTGGCTATACTCATGGCGTTCTCCTCTGTTGTAGTTGTTGCAGTTATTCGCGCACGCTACTCGCTCAGCCCATCACCAGGCGCAGGAATTCCGAGCGGGTACGGTCATGATGCCGGAACGATCCAAGCATCATGGAAGTCGTCATCTTCGAGTTCTGTTTCTCCACGCCGCGCATCATCATGCACAGGTGCTGTGCCTCGATGATCACGCCGACGCCGGATGGCTGGATGGTCTGCATCAGGCTGTCCGCGATCTGCTTGGTGAGGTTTTCCTGTATCTGCAGACGACGTGCATACATATCCACGATGCGCGCGATCTTGGACAGGCCGATCACCTTGCCGGTCGGAATATAGGCCACGTGGCACTTGCCGATGAACGGCAGCAGGTGGTGCTCGCACAGCGAATACAACTCGATGTCCTTCACCAGGATCATCTGGTCATTGTCCGATTCGAAAATGGCGTTGTTCACCACCTCATCGAGTGACTGGCCGTAGCCGCGCGTGATGTATTCCATTGCCCGGGCGGCACGTTCCGGCGTTTTCAGCAGCCCTTCGCGCCCGGGATCCTCGCCGACGCCCTTGATGATTGCTTCGTAGAAATTTTCCAGCTCAGCCATCTTTATCTCCCACCCGTGACATGTACGGCCGGCTACAGGAATTTCCTGGCCATGCCCATCAGGTCATCGACCACGGAACCGTCCTTGTCGGCATCGAGAAACTGCGTCAGCAGGCCGCCGATGCCGGCACCGCCCGCCATACCGGCCCCGTCACCCGGCAGTTTCTGCGCCCCGGCCTGCTTGCTTACCGAGCCCATCACCAGTGTCGCGATGATCGGTAACATTTTCTTCAACAGGCCGGCATCCAGGCCAGTCTGCGCCGCGGCATGACTGGCGACGCGGCGGCTGACGTCCTTGCTGCCGAACAGGTGCCCGAGAATGGCATTGCCATCCGCAGCAACCTCCTGCACCGGCAGGGCGTCGGGCTGCTCGATATAACGCTGATGCTGGCCCTTTGCGAGCGCACCGATCAGGTCTTCAACACCGTTCTGCTGTGCCAGGTTGTTCTGCATGCCGCGCGCCAGCGCCGGCACCAGCGCAGACAGGGCGTTTTTCGCATCCCCCTCACTGACGCCGAATGCCGACGTCAGTTGTTTAAGGGCCGGAGAGCCCTGTGCATCGAGTAGCATACCAAGCAGATTCATGTACATATCCTCCGGAGAATTCAATCCTGCACCAGGCCCCACCGGTGGCCGGTCGCCGGCAGCGCCGCCCCTGGCAGCAGACTGCTATTTGTAGAGCGTACCATCCCAGCGGATCCAGCCACCCGGTTCATGGCCCTGTGGATCATGGTGCGTCCAGTGTATGACACCGCCGCGTTCGTTCCATTCATAACGCCCGCGCAGTGACAGGGTATCACCGACACTGACGGGAATGCGCTCGGCGAGGTCGATATTGTGCGCCACCATCACGGTGTGACCGTCGCCGACGTCCAGGATGAATCGCTGGTGGCGCGAGCCCTCGTTGTCGTCGGACAGGAGGCGACTGATACGGCCACCGATCTCCATCCAGACGCCGGAACGCCGCGCCTCGAAGGCGGCCTGCACCACGTTATCGCCGGCCGGCGTGACCGTGACCGCATCCGGGCCAGTGCCGGACTGCTGGTAATATTGCCAGACCAGCAGACCCAGCAACACCAGTATGGTGAGCAGCCGGCTTCCGCTACGTGTGATCTTCCTGTTCCTGCTCATGCGCCTGCCAGCCGGCGAAAAACGCGGCTAGCCCGCATTTCTCACCGGGATCCCGGAGAAGGTGAGACCGCGTAGCGGTCGAGAGGCTGGCCTGGGCCATGCTGGCGCAGGGCTCGCGTGTCCGGACGCCGCTCTGGAACGAAAGTGGTAGCCGTAGCTACCACTTGAGTGAAGAGCAAGTACGGGCGTGCGAGAACCAGTCAGGGCCGGGATAGGCGCCGGCCGCTGACACACTGTTTGTTTGCGAATGGGTATTAGCGTCATGGTTTCAGCTCATTATGCCGGATAACCGCCGCCCGGTGAGATATGCGGGCTAGCCCTTCAGAATGGAGCCGAGAATGCCGCGCGCGATGCTGCGGCCCAGTGAACTGCCCACGGAACGCACCACGCTCTTCACCATGGCCTCCATGACACCCTGGCGGTTGCTGCTCCGGCCCTTGCCGGCCTTTTGCTCCGCCTCTGCCGCCGCTTCGCTGTCCTCGACCACCGCGGCCTTTTCCGCACGCTCCCTGAGCATCTCATAGGCGGATCGGCTGTCGACCGACTTGTCGTAGCGCTTGCCCAGCAGGCTTGCCGCGATGATCGCCTGGCGCTCGGCCGGCGTGGCCGGCCCCAGCCGCGAAGCGGGTGGACGGATCAGCGTGCGTTCGACGATACCCGGCGTGCCCTTGCCGCCGAGCATGGAAACCAGCGCCTCGCCGACGCCGAGCTCCTTGATGACGTCGGCCGCCTTGAAGGCCGGGTTGGCGCGGAAGGTATCCGCCGCGGCACGCACCGCCTTCTGGTCGCGCGGCGTGAAGGCACGCAGCGCGTGCTGGATACGGTTACCGAGCTGGCCGAGGATGGCATCCGGAATATCGAGCGGGTTCTGGGTGACGAAATACACACCCACGCCCTTGGAACGGATCAGGCGCACCACCTGCTCGACCTTGTCGACCAGCGCCTTCGGTGCGTCGTCGAACAGCAGGTGTGCCTCGTCGAAGAAAAACACCAGGCGCGGCTGTTCGGGATCACCGACCTCCGGCAGTTCCTCGAACAGCTCGGAAAGCAGCCACAGCAGGAAGGTCGCGTACAGCTTGGGCGACTGCATCAGCCGGTCGGCCGCGAGGATGTTGATATTGCCGTAACCGTTGGCGCCGTTGCGCATGAAATCCAGCAGGTCGAGCGCCGGCTCGCCGAGAAACATTTCGGCGCCCTCCTCTTCCAGCACCAGCAGACGGCGCTGGATGGCACCGATCGAGGCGCCGGAGATATTGCCGTATTCGAGTTGCAGCTGCTTGCTGTTCTCGCCGGCGAACACCAGCAGCGCGCGCAGGTCCTTCAGGTCGAGCAGCAGCATGCCCTGGTCGTCCGCCATCTTGAACACGGCATACAGCACGCCTTCCTGGGTATCGTTCAGTCCCAGCAGGCGCGCCAGCAGCAGCGGGCCCATTTCCGATACAGTGGCCCGCACCCGGTGACCCTGCTCGCCGTACAGGTCCCAGAACACCACCGGGAAGGCCTCGTAATGGTAGTCATCCAGCCCGATGGCCGCGGCACGCTCGGCGAGTTTCGGATGCTCCTTGCCGGCCTGACTGATACCGGACAGGTCGCCCTTCACGTCCGCCATGAACACCGGTACGCCACGGCGCGAGAATCCTTCCGCGAGGATTTGCAATGACACCGTCTTGCCGGTACCGGTGGCGCCGGCGATCAGTCCGTGGCGGTTGGCCAGCCGCGGCAACAGGTAGACGGGCTGCTCACCCTTGCCGATGAAGATTCCCTGGTCGTCAGTCATGTTTGTCCCGGCTCCGTTGTTGTATCAGACAAACCCGGCATCGCCCGGTTCATTTGCCAGTCGGTCGATGATCCGCGCATAGGCCCTGCCCAGCGCCTTC
>JBATJF010000037.1:0-2731 GCA_049668345.1 Gammaproteobacteria bacterium | reverse complement strand
CTTACTGGCCGCAGGCGGCGGCGGAGCCGTGCAGGGCCAGGCTGCCGGTGAGTGCGGCGATGCTGTCAAGCCCGTGGCGGGCGAGGTAGTCGAGGATGCCGGTATTGATGCGGGCGCAGATCAGCGGATCGTAGAACAGCGCGGTACCGATGCCGACGGCGCTGGCACCCGCGATGATGAACTCGATGGCGTCGGTGGTTCCGGTGATACCGCCCTGGCCGATGATCGGGATACCGTGATTCCTGCACACCTGGTAGACCTGGTGGACCTTGAGCAGCGCGACCGGCTTGATGGCGGGACCGGACAGGCCGCCCTGGTTATTGCCGATTACCGGCGTGCGGGTCTCAATGTCGATCGCCATGCCCATCAGGGTGTTGATCACGGCAAAGGCGTCGGTGCCGGACTCGATGCAGCGCCGGGCGTTGGCGGCGATATCGGTCTGGTTGGGCGAGAGCTTGGTGATGAGCGGCTTGCCGGTGACCGCGCGGCAAGCGGCAACGACGCGCGCCGACATGTCCGGATCGTTGCCGAATGCGACGCCGCCCTCTTTCACGTTCGGGCAGGAAATGTTGATCTCGATGGCGTCGATCGGCGAGTCGTCGAAGCGGCGGGTGACCTCGGCGTATTCTTCCACGGTGGACCCGGAAACATTGGCGATGAAGCGCGTTTCACTGAAGTCCAGCCCGGGGAGGGTCGTGCGAATGACGTGATCCACGCCCGGATTCTGCAGGCCGATGGCATTGAGCATGCCGGCCGGAGTCTCCGCAATCCGGTGCGGCCGGTTGCCGAGACGCGGCTTCAGGGTAGTGCCCTTGAGGCAGACGGCACCGACGTCACGGTTGGAAAAGCCCCTGACGCGTGTGTATTCTTCACCGAAGCCGACACAGCCGGACAGCAATACCAGCGGCGTCGCAAACGGCATTCCGCAGAAATCGACCTTGAGTTTTTGTTTGTCAGCAGCGTTCATGTGCTTCAGGGTCTGGCCAGGGTGACTGATGTTTCACGTCGTACTTTACCAGCCGGAGATTCCGCCGAATACCGGCAACATCATACGCCTTTGCGCCAACACGGGCAGTACCCTGCACCTGATTCATCCGCTTGGCTTCGAACTCGACGACCGCAGGCTGCGGCGTGCCGGTCTGGATTATCGCGAGTTCGCGAGGGTAGCGGAACATGCCACGTTGCAGGACTTTTCCCGGGTCGTGCAGCCGGCCAGTCTGCGCGGCGTCTCGACACGGGGGGTGCGCGTGTATACGGAGGTCACCTATCGTCCCGGTGATGCCTTCCTGTTCGGCCCGGAAACGCGCGGGCTGCCGCCCGAAATCCTGGCTGAACTCGGCAGGGATGCGGTGTTGCGGGTGCCCATGCTGCCCGGCAGCCGCAGTCTCAACCTGGCCAACACGGTAGCTGTGGTGGTGTACGAGGCCTGGCGCCAGCAGGCCTTCAACGGGTCAACGGATTCACTCTGAGCGGATATCTTCGCGTGACAGCAGGTTGTGCACGGCCTCGCGTGGTGCGAGCCCCTCGTGCAATACCCTGAAAACCTGTTCCGAGATCGGCATTTCGACGCGCCAGTTCCGGGCCAGCTGCACGACTTCGCGCGCGGTATTGAAACCCTCGACCACCTGGCCGATTTCACGCACGGCACTGTCAAGCGCCTTGCCGCGCCCGAGTGCCAGTCCGAGACGGCGGTTGCGCGACAGGTCATCGGTGCAGGTAAGGATGAGATCGCCCAGCCCCGAGAGCCCCATCAGTGTTTCGCGCCGTACCCCCATGGCATCGCCGAGCCGGATGATTTCCGCCAGTCCGCGTGTGATCAGGGCGGCGCGGCTGTTGGCGCCGAGCTGCATGCCGTCGGTGATGCCGGAGGCGATGGCAAGCACGTTCTTGACCGTGCCGCCGAGCTGCACACCCAGCATGTCATCGCTGGTGTATACGCGCATGACATCGCCATGCAGGCGAGCGGCCATGTCACTGGCAAACACCGGGTTGTTGGATGCGACCGTCAGTGCGGTCGGCAACCCCCTGGCAACCTCGAGTGCAAAGGTCGGTCCCGACAGCACGGCGGCCGGGTATTTCGTTCCCGCCACTTCCTCGAGCACGTCGCTCATGAACTTGCCGCTGCCGTATTCCAGGCCCTTGGTCGCCCAGGCGATGCGCCGGCGGGCATCGAGCAGCGGCAGCATTCGCTGGAGCACCTCGCGAAAGGCATGACTCGGCACGACGATCAGCAGGTCGCGCGAGTCACCGATGGCGGTGGCGAGATCGGATTCGATGGACAGACTGTCAGGGAACTGAATGTCCGGCAGAAATGCGTCATTCTCGCGCGTCCTGGCAAGCGTGCGCATGAATTCCGCTTCATGGCCCCACAGGCAGGTCGGGTTGTCGTTGGCGGCCAGTCGAATCGCAAGCGCCGTGCCCCAGGAGCCGGCACCCAGTACGGTTATCGATTCGCGACTCATGGTGTCAGTGCCGGTTTGCCGGTACGTCAAAGATAATATCGACCGTGCAGTGAATCAGCTGCCGGCCGCTTTCCGCTGCTCGCCTGCCTCTGCCAGCCGTTGCTTGTACACTGCACCAAAATCAACCGGTGCGATCAGCAGTTGTGGGAACCCGCCACGGGTGACGAGGTCGGAAATTACGAAGGATGCATAGGGGAAAAGTTGGCGAAGACAATAAACATTATGGACTCTGTGTAGCTGCATGGCATTTAAACCGTGTAGATAATAGA
>JBATJF010000036.1:0-4175 GCA_049668345.1 Gammaproteobacteria bacterium | reverse complement strand
CCGCCGGCGCCACCACCCATTCGGATGCCGGCGTGACCAACATCAGCAATACCTGGGCGGCACTGGAGGCGATGCAGAGCCGCGGCCTGCCGCTGCTGGTGCACGCCGAGATCACCGATACGGTGGTCGACGTGTTCGACCGCGAACGGGTGTTCATCGACCGGATCCTGGAACCGCTGGCGCGCCGTTTCCCGGCGCTGAAGATCGTGCTGGAACACGTCACCACGCAGGAGGGCGTGGATTTCGTGCAGGCCGGCGGCAGCAACATCGCGGCAACCGTCACCGCGCATCACCTGCTGCTGAACCGCAATGCCATGTTTCAGGGCGGCCTGCAGCCGCATGCCTACTGCCTGCCGGTCCTGAAACGTGAAACCCATCGCAACGCACTGGTGAAGGCCGCGACCGGCGGCAGCGGCAAGTTCTTTCTCGGCACCGACAGCGCACCGCATGCCCGCGAACGCAAGGAAAGCCCTTGCGGCTGTGCCGGCATCTACACCGCGCACGCCGCGCTGGAACTCTACGCCCAGGCCTTCGAGGATGCCGGCACGCTCGACAGGCTGGAGGGCTTTGCCAGCCACTTCGGTGCGGATTTCTACGGCCTGCCACGCAACACCGGCAGCATCACGCTGGTCAGGGAAGACTGGCAGGTGCCGGACAGCTATCCGCTGGGTGATTCCACCGTCATACCGATGCACGCCGGTAAAACGCTGCACTGGCGTCTCAGGGACTGATGTCTTGTGGCGGCCATCCGTTTACGGTTGCAGCTGTTATATAAAATTACCAATGGCCACGGAAGAACACGGAAAAATCAGGGCCTTCCCCTGATTGAGCGGGTAAAACATCAATTCAGACGAGACGCATTGCTTCTGATGGCAAGGTTGTTGACCGAATGAATCCGGCCCTGCTGTAGGGTCGAATTCATTCGACCAGCGGTGTTTCATCGTCATTCGATAAGACTTGATAGTGCAGGGTATGACGCCCCCTGCGCAATGTGTCACAGGACAGGGTGACCTCCTTGTCTCCTGTAGGGTCGAATTCATTCGACCATTTACGAACCAGCTGTTGGCCGAATGAATTCGGCCCTACAACGGTAATCTACCCACTCGATTTGGGGAAGCGCCATATATTTTTCCGTGTTCTTCCGTGTGTTTCCGTGGCCATTTTTTCTTTTCACGTTTCACGTCTCACGTCTCACGTTTCACGCCCCACCTCGGCTGCAGGGAGGCACCCCGGGCGCTGTCACGCTGCGTCAAACGCAGCCTGCGCCTGTGCCCTGGGTACGGGTGTGGCAGCCTTTCCTGTCATTCCGTGTGTTACCGTGTCCGTTACCTTGCATGCTTCAGCCTGGTCGTCAGCGATCGCATCGCATTGGCCGCCCCGATTCGGTATGCTAGCCACATGCTGACAGATTCCGAAAAATCACCCATCGCGCGACGTTTCCGCGGCTTTCTCCCGGTCGTGGTGGATATCGAGACCGGCGGGTTCAACGCGAAACGCGACGCCATGCTGGAAATCGCCGCCGTCACCCTGGACATGGATGAACAGGGTTTCATCTGCCGCCGGGAAACCATCGCCTGTCACGTCGAACCCTTTCCCGGCGCCAACCTGGACGCGGAGTCGCTGGCGTTCACGGGTATCGATCCCTACAACCCGTTTCGTATGGCCAAGCCGGAGCGCGATGCACTGGAGATCATCTTCAAGCCGGTGCGGCGACTGATCCGCTCCAGTGGCTGCAATCGTGCGATCCTGGTCGGTCACAACGCCGCCTTCGACCTGTCGTTCCTGAATGCCGCCGTCACGCGCAGCGGTATCAAGCGCAATCCGTTTCATCCCTTCAGCACCTTCGACACGGTGCCACTGGCGGGGATGGCATACGGCCAGACCGTGCTGGCCCGTGCCGTGGAAGCGGCCGGCTTCGACTGGAGTAATGACAAGGCCCATTCCGCCATTTACGATACCGAAAAGACAGCCGATCTCTTCTGCTCCATCATCAATCGCTGGAACGAGCTCAGCCTGCACCACGCGGGTTCCGACACTCCCCGGCAGCAACAGCAAGGTAATTAACACATGTCAGACTTACCCGACCTGAACGAACAGATCCTCATATCACATACAGGACTGATACACCGCGTGGTCATGCACTGCAATAACCCCGGCTCGGTACCGGACATCGAACAGGTACTGCAGCAGGCGGAAGCGAATGACTGGAAGCAGCTGGTCACTGCCATCCGCGACATCATGGCCGGCAAGCGCGACGAAAGCGTCATGCTGGGACTGGATGACGAGGACCGGGTGATTATCGATTCGATCCTGAAGGGCTTGCAGGACCCGGCCACGCTGCCGCCGTTGCAGACAGACATCGAGTCCGGCATGGCTGCCCCGGGTATCGCCGGTCTCATTCACGCCTCGCGGAATGGCAATGCGCAGGCCCTGCACATCATCGGCAGCATCGCCCAGCAGATGCTGTCGGCCGGCGGTGACATGGGCGTCCTGGCCGGTCGCCTGCGCCCACTGGTGGAAGGCGAACGTGACACGGACAAGCTCACCGAAAAGATGTCTGACAAGGGTAAGAAACTGATGATGGACATCATCGAGGAACTGCTCAAGCTCGAGGCGAATTGATTTAATTAATGGCCACGGAACCACACGGAAACATTACATCGAATGTAGGGTGCGTTTTACGCACCGTGACAGCTGAAACATTACATCCATGCAGGGTGTGTTTTTCGCACCGGAGCTGGTGCACGAAGTGCACCCTACAACCTTTTCCCTGGATTCCGGTCTGCGCCGGAATGAATAAACCAGCGGTTCGTCAATATTCCGAATTCAGCTGTATGTCATTATCAACTGCCTCGCAACCGCAATTGAATATTTTTCCGTGTTCTTCCTTGGATTCCGTGGCCATTATCCTTCGCGCGATGTTCAGGAGAAGGTGAGACCGGGAACCGGTCGAGAAACTGGCCTGGGCCATGTACAAGTGCCGTGGAGCACATGGAGTTGCGGGAACGGTCATGAGATGCGTTCCTGCAATGACGACCCAACGTGACTCACCATTCACGTTTCACGTTTCACGTTTCCGTTTCACGCAATGGTGCGCACAGCGCACCCTGCATTCTTCCGTGGATTCCGTGGCCATTGAAAATAATTACCCTGCCGCACCCGCCATGGCTTCCTTGACCATCTTCTGCAACTCGCCCTTCTGGTACAGCTCCAGCGTGATGTCGCAGCCGCCGATCAGTTCCCCGTTGATGTAGATCTGCGGGAAGGTTGGCCAGTTGGCATAGCGCGGCAGGTTCTGGAAGACCTCCTGGTCGGCCAGCACGTTGACATGTGCAAACGGTTCGCCACAGGCGGCCAGCGCCTGCGCCGCACGGCTGGAATAGCCGCACTGCGGCAGTTGTGGTGTGCCCTTCATGAAAATAACCACCGGGCTGCCTTTCACCGCCGCATCGATACGCTCCATTACATCCATTGTCTTACCCTCGTGAATTTAGAACAGGTACAGATCTTATTGGGGCAGTGTACCCCTGTTGCAAGGCTGAAATAAAGCGACCGTTACAGGGATTTGTCGATATTGCACTGCAACCAGAACTCGAGCAGTGCCAGATGCCACAGCTTGTTGCCCTGGATGCGCGTGTGCTGCCCTTCCGGGTTTTCCAGCAGTTCGTCCACGTATTCGCGCCGGTACAGGCCGCGATTCCGGCAGGCGTCGGAATTGACCACGTCGCGCACGAACGCCAGCACCTCGCCGCGCACGAACTTCAGTGCCGGCACCGGAAAATAACCCTTGGGACGGTCGATCACGATATCCGGCAACAGGCCGCGCGCGATGACCTTGAGCGGGTGCTTGCCACCGGAACGCAGTTTCACCTCGGGTGGCATGCACGCCACCAGCTCGACCAGGTGCTGGTCCAGGAACGGCACGCGCGCCTCCAGGCCCCAGGCCATGGTCATGTTATCCACGCGCTTGACCGGATCGTCGACGATCAGCGTGGTCACGTCGAAGGCCAGCACGCGGTTGATGAAGCGGTCGGCGCGGAAGCCGGCCAGCCCGTGCGCCACCCGTGGCGTGGTGTAGTCGATGCCGTGGTAACGTGGATCGACCATGCGTTCCCACTCTTCGTGATCACGATCGAAGTAATGCGGCGCGAAACGCTCGATGTCGGTGCCGTGTG
>JBATJF010000035.1:0-7292 GCA_049668345.1 Gammaproteobacteria bacterium | reverse complement strand
CCTGGCCCGGCTCGACAGCGAGGATGGCGACAGCGCCGCAAGCCTGCTGTCGCGGACACACGACGAGATCGGCGAATTGAGCCGGATTGATCCCGCGCTGGAGGAATCCGCCAGACTGCTTGGCGATGCCGTGGTGCTGCTGCGGGAAGGCATCGACGCCCTGAATCATTATGCCGAACGACTGGAGATCGATCCGCAACGGCTGCAATGGCTAGAGGAACGCATCGGCGTGCTGCATGAGCTTTCGCGCAAGCATCGCTGCCAGCCACAGGAACTGCCCGCTGTCGAGGAACGGCTGCGCGCCGAACTCGAGGCCATCGAACATGCCGACCAGCACCGCGAGCAACTCGCTGCACGGCTCGAGCAGCTCGAGCGGGACTACCTGTCAAGTTCAGGCAAACTCACCGCGCAACGCAAGCAGGCCGCCGTCACATTCAGTCGCGAGATCACCGCGGCGATGCAATCGCTGGGCATGGCCGGCGGCCTGTTCGAGGTGCGCATCGGCACGCGCAAGGATGCGCAGTTCTCGCAGCACGGCATGGACACGATCGAGTTCCGGGTCAGTGCCAACAAGGGTCAGCCGGCACAGTCGCTTGCCAGGGTGGCATCCGGCGGTGAGCTTTCGCGTATCAGCCTGTCCATCCAGACCCTGTCGGCGGACAGCGGAACCATTCCCACGCTGATTTTCGACGAGGTCGACAGTGGCATCGGCGGGGGGGTCGCCGAAATCGTCGGACGCAAGTTGCGCGGCCTTGCCACCGGCCGCCAGGTACTGTGCGTCACCCACCTGCCGCAGGTCGCGGCGCTTGCCCATCACCAGCTGCAGGTCAGCAAACTGGCCGGTGACGATACCACCATCACCCGCATTCGCCCGCTTACCGACGCGGAACGCATCGACGAACTGGCACGCATGCTGGGTGGCGTGACCATCACCCGCCAGACCCGCGAGCATGCCCGCGAAATGATCGACCAGGCGCAGCAGGCGCCGCCACCGCGCCGCAGCACGCGCGCACGCAGACCCAAGGCGCGCAGCGCGGATTGACGGGCAGCGACTGGAGAGACAGGCAAGACGCCCCCACTCCAACGCACGAAAAAACCGGCCGCGGAAGGCGCGGGACAACACCGGGCCGAATCCCGAGGCCGACCCCGAAAAGTGAAGCTGGCCGGAAACCGGCCGAATTACCTCACCAGGGGTTCTGAAAAACGGCAGGGAAGCTGACAGGTGCGCGGACGGATATACCAGATTCTTGAAATTGCACGGGCCGATGACCAGGCCAGTCGCCGCTTCGATATTTTCATCATCCTGCTGATCTCGCTCAACATACTGGCGCTGGTACTGGAATCCGTCGATAAAATCAGGACCGTGTACTTCGAATGGTTCTTCTGGTTCGAGGTCTTCTCGGTCATCGTGTTCAGCATCGAGTACCTGTTGCGGATATGGTCCTGTGTCGAATCCCGGGACCCGCGTTTCCGGGAAGCGCTGGCAGGTCGCCTGCGCTTCGCACTGACACCAATGGCCCTGGTGGACCTGTGCGCCATCCTGCCCTTCTATCTTGGCGTGTTCTTTTCACTCGATCTGCGTTTTATGCGCGCGCTGCGCCTGCTGCGTATTTTCAAGCTCACCCGCTATTCGACCGCCATGTCGTCGCTGCTGAAGGTACTGCGTGACGAGGCACAGTCATTCGGTGCAGCCTTCCTGATCCTGTTCGTCATCATGATCATCGCCTCCAGCGGGGTTTACCTGTTCGAGCACAAGGCGCAGCCCGAGGCCTTCAGCAACATTCCGGAAGCAGCCTGGTGGTCGGTGGCGACACTGACCACCGTGGGCTACGGCGATGTCACGCCGGTGACAATCGGCGGCAAGATCTTCGGCATTGTCATCATGATCATCGGCATCGGCATGGTCGCGCTTCCGGCCGGCATCCTGGCCTCGGCCTTTTCCGATGAACTGCGCCAGCGACGCATCGAATACCGGGACCTCGCCGAAACAGTCCTGGAGGACGGCCTGATCACACTGCAGGAACGGCAGGCCATGGAAGCCACCCGCCTCAAGCTCGGCCTCAGCGAGGAAGATGCCGAGCAGATCTTCAGCCGCATTACCCGGGAGGAACTGCACAAGAGCGGCATGTGCCCGCATTGCCACAAGCCACTCTACGGGCGACGCAAGGACGACCGGGTATCCTGAAAAACACCTTCCTGTTACTTGCCGCGCGAGACCAACCGTCGTTCCATGCGTGCGACTCGCTCAAAAAGTCGTCGCATCTGCCGTATATCAGGGCAGGCTGGCTTCCCCGCACAACCCACGCCACGGGAGACAGGGTATGACTGGAAAACCGGGATTCATACTGGCACTGTGGCTGGCAGCAGCCGGAAGCTGCAGCGGCGACGAACACGCCGCCTGCACCGACACCGACTACGACTGGCATGCGCATGCGACAGACGCCTTGCGCACCATCGCCGGGAACTGCAGATCGGGGGCATTTGCGGAACTCAACTACCACCGCGCCTGTTTACAGGACCTGCTGGGCGAAAACGCCGCCGTCTCGGGTCTGATTTCCTACCCGGCCTTACGGGAACCGAACACGGAATCTCACGCTATGCACATGCTGCTGCTCGAGCAGCTGGCACTGCTGTATTATCCCTCGGCCGGGGAGCGCGTGGCTTTCCTGAATGCAGAATACGCGATCAGGAACGAAATTGCGGAATTGTGGTTGCGTGGCTACGGCACGCTGGCGACCCGACTCAGCGAACAGCGCACGCACAACACGCCGGCCCGGTAGCCCGCGAGCGGGCTACTTCCCCTGGCAGGCCTTGCAGATACCGTACATGTACAGGCAGTGGTCGGTCATTTCATAGCCCAGCTCACCGGCAATCGCGCGCTGGCGCTTCTCGATGGTTTCGTCGACAAACTCGTCAACGCGACCGCATTTGAGGCAGACGATATGGTCATGGTGACCACCCTCGTCAAGTTCGAATACGGAATGCCCACCCTCGAAGTGGTGACGCTTGACGATACCGGCCGACTCGAACTGGGTCAGCACCCGGTAGACCGTCGCCAGCCCGATATCCTCGCCCTCCTCGAGCAGCGCCTTGTAGACATCCTCGGCACTGTGGTGCCGGCTGCTGCTGGCCTCCAGGATATCCAGTATCTTCATCCTGGGCAGGGTGACTTTCAGTCCGGCCTTGCGTAATTCACTGGATTCCAATGTGTAATCTCCTCTGATGATGCCAACGGACATGGACTTGGGGTATCATGCGGCCGGTGCCGAGCGAGTTCACTGGTTCCCGGATGAAAAAGCTGCTGATTATTATAGTCCCCTTTGCCTGCCTGTGGCTGACTGCCTGCTCCATCGCCGACTGGAGACTGGTGCACCGTATCGACGTGCAGCAGGGGAATGTGATCGATCAGGACGCGCTCAACCAGCTGCATCCCGGCATGACGCGCCGGCAGGTGCAGTTCGTGATCGGCTCACCCATGGTCGCGGACGCCTTCCACCAGGACCGCTGGGACTACATTTACCGCATGCAACCCGGCACGGGCAAGGTCTCGGAAGAGCACGTCACGCTGTACTTCGAGAACGATACACTGGCGCGCATCAGCGGCACCCTGCACCCGGAAGCACCTGCCGGTGACGGCACGGTGCCGGCCCGCGAACAGGTAACGCTGGTCGTTCCGCCCAAGGAACGCATACCGCCCGGCCTGCTGAATCGCTTCTGGCACTGGATCACCTTCAGCAAGCTTGACGACAGCGGGATCAAGTAGCCGGCGCGAATCGCGGCTTATTCGCTGTCGGCGGCAGCGGCGCCCTTTTTCATCACCTTGCCCTCGGCGGCACGCTTTTTCCTGACTTCCTTGGGATCGGCGATCAACGGCCGGTAGATTTCCACCCGATCGCCCGGATGGAGGGTATCGCCCAACCTGCCCGGCTTGCCAAACACACCAACCTTGTTTGTGCCGAGATCGATATCCGGGAATTGCTCGAGAATACCGGATGCACGAATCGTGCTTTCAAGCGTCGCGTCCGGCGCCACCATCAGCTTCAGGATGACCTGTTTCTCCGGCAACGCATAGGCGACCTCGACGGGAATCCTGTCAGCGTTTTCCATACACGTCTACCGCGCGCTGCCGGAATGCATCGACCAGGGAATTGGCGATCTTGTTGAACACCGGCCCGGTCACCATGCTCACCAGCCTGCTGGAAAAGTCGTATTCAAGGTCGAGGGATATCTTGCAGCCGGCATCGCCCAGCGGCTCGAAACGCCAGCCGCCTTCCAGCCGGCTGAACGGCCCGTCCACCAGTTGCATGAGGATGGCCTCGTTCGCGACCAGGCGGTTGCGGGTGGTAAACGATTTCGATACACCACTCACCGAGAAATCGATGCGCGCCTGCACCTCGTCATCCACGTGCGACAATGTCCGCGCGGCGCTGCACCAGGGCAGGAATTCCGGATAGGTATCGACGTCACTGACCAGTGCGAACATTTCCTGCTGCGTGTAGGGCACCAGCGCCGAGCGTATAATGTGTTCCAAGTCCTGCACCTGCATTCGTCAAGTCTTTATATGATTCCCAGGGCACGTACGAACACGATACCGACGGCGACCGGGGTGATATAACGCACCAGGAAACGCCACAGCGGGTAGAAGAAGCGGTCGCCCATATGCAGTTCATCCATGCTCGACTCGCGTGACATCGTCCACGCCGCGAATATTGCGATCAGCAATCCACCCAGCGGCAGCATGATATTGGCGGTCAGGTAATCAAGCAGATCGAAGATCGTGCTGTCCCTGAAAATCGGGATTATCGACAGCGGCTTGAACCCTGACAACATGTTGAACGAAAAAACCGTCAGCAGCCCGAACAGCCAGGTCGCGAAACCGGCCAGCACCGAGGCCTTGATGCGTCTCATGCCACGGTTTTCCACCAGCCATGCCACCGCAGGCTCGATGAGAGAAATCGACGAGGACCAGGCGGCAAATACCAGCAACAGAAAGAACAGCATACCGAAGAATGCACCGTAGGGCATGTGACCGAAGGCAATCGGCAGGGTCTGGAAGATCAGCCCCGGCCCGACGCCCGGTTCCAGGCCATTGGCAAACACAATCGGAAATATGGCCATGCCTGCCAGTAAAGCCACCGCGGTGTCCATCAGGGAAACGGCGATGGATGTCCTGGCAATCGAAATCCGTTCAGGCAGGTAGGAGCCGTACACCATGATGGCGCCCATGCCGAGGCTCAGGGTAAAAAAGGCGTGTCCCATGGCAATCAGCACGCCGTTGGTTGAAAGCTTGCTGAAATCGGCACGAAACAGGAAATTGATGCCCTGCTCGAAGGAACCGCTGTTCCAG
This sequence comes from Gammaproteobacteria bacterium, assembly GCA_049668345.1. Taxonomy (GTDB): domain Bacteria; phylum Pseudomonadota; class Gammaproteobacteria; order UBA9214; family UBA9214; genus UBA9214. The sequence goes on along the minus strand of JBATJF010000035.1, from coordinate 1,945 downwards.
GCGTAGCCGACCAGGATCAGCAGGATCAGGAACAGCCCGGGCATCAGGTAGCGCACCGCCTGTTCCAGGCCACTGCGCACGCCGCGCGCGACCACGACCATGGTCATGAACATGAACACGGAATGCCAGGCCATCAGACGTTCCGGTTCCCCGATCAGATTATCAAAGATACTCTGCACACCATCTGCAGTCTGGCCGTTAAACAGACCGCTGCCGGCACGAAATACATACGCCAGGGCCCAGCCCGCGATCACGCTGTAATAGGACAGGATCAGGAAGCCGGCGATGACACCCGCCCAGCCCAGCCACTGCCAGTGCGAGCTGGCGTTTTCCTCGGCGGCCAGGGCACGCATGGTATTGATCGGGCTGCGACGGCCGCGCCGGCCGAGCAGCACCTCGGCCATCATGATCGGGATGCCGATCACCGCGATACAGGCCAGGTAGACCAGCACGAAGGCACCACCGCCGTTTTCGCCGGCGATGTATGGAAATTTCCAGATATTACCCAGCCCGACGGCCGAACCGGTTGCGGCCAGTATGAAAGCCAGCCGGCCCGACCACTGGCCATGTATGGGTTCGCGCTTGGTTGTCATTGTCGTCCTCCGCTGACCCGCGGATAGGGCAGCAACGGCATTGTCCAAGAAATGCCCGGCTATCACAACCGCACCCGGCACGGTAAGATGCGTCCTGGTCACGCCCACAATCCGCATCCATGGCAAAGCAGACATCCAAACCCGGATCGAGCACCATCGCGCTCAACAAGAAGGCCCGTCACGATTTTTTCATCGAGGATCGATTCGAGGCAGGACTGGCATTGCAGGGCTGGGAAGTGAAGAGCCTGCGCGAGGGACGCGTGCAGCTGACCGACAGCTACATCATCATCAAGAACAACGAGGCCTGGCTGCTCGGGTTCCGTATCGCGCCGCTGCTGAGCGCATCAACGCACGTCACGCCCGATCCGACCCGCACCCGCAAGCTGCTGCTGCACCGCAACGAACTCGACCGGCTGATAGGTGCGGTCGAGCGCAAGGGTTATACACTCGTGCCAACGGCGCTGTACTGGAAGAAAGGCATGGCAAAAATCGAAATCGCACTTGCGCGCGGCAAGCAAAGCCATGACAAGCGCGCTTCGGAAAAGGATCGCGACTGGATGCGGGAGAAACAACGCATCCTGCGCAAGCACTGATCATTGAACTGCACCCTGCGCAGCGCGGCCACGCCTCAGGGTGCGGACGCGGCGGTTGCTGCGTTGCCCGTCCTGTCATCTGCCGTGTCCGCATTCATGCTCGCCAGGCGATCTATCAGGCTGTCCAGCCCCTTGTCATGAATTTCCTTCGCGAAACTTGAGCGATGGGTCGCAACCAGGCTGATACCTTCCACGGAAATGTCATAGACCAGCCAGTCCGTCTCCGGCCTGTGCAGGCGAAAACCGAGATGTACCGGCGGACCGCCCGGCTGCTCGATCTCGGCATCGACCTCCATGCGGCCCGACGCAGGTGAACCACGCGCCGGCGCGATGCTGATCCTGTTCTCGCGGTAGTTGCTGATCGAACGCACATAGGTGTTCAGCAGCAGCTGGCGAAATTCCTCGACAAAGCGCAGCCGCTGCTGCCCGCTGGCCGTGCGCCAGTACTTGCCAAGCACCCATTGCGAGGCGACCTGAAAATCGATATGTGGAAGTATGAAGCGCTCGGTCAGCGCACGTACCCGCGCGACATCCTTGAGCTGCTCCGGGTCCTTGCGGATCTCCGCCAGCACTTGGTCCGTCACTTCCCGCAACAGGACTTCCGGACCGGGCTCGGCCTGGACCGCCGGGCCGCCAGGCAATAGCAGCATCCCGATGAGGACGAACATACCCAGAAATTGCTGTTTCAGTCTTTCCATGGCAAGGCCTGTTGTTATCATTGTTGTTGGCAAGACGCAGTCAGCTGTAAACCTGATAATA
>JBATJF010000034.1:0-7860 GCA_049668345.1 Gammaproteobacteria bacterium | reverse complement strand
ACCTGCTTGCTGCACCGGGTATCGCAGGGCTGGTCCCAGGTATGGCCGAGATAGGATTTCCATTTCACCGCAACCGCCGCGTCGACCGGCTGGCCAAGCATGACGGCCGGCGTCACGCTCCGGCCGGCATCGAGCAGCGTTCGATACTGCAATGCCATGGCATCGGCAGCATCCGCACTTATCACCTGGCTTGTCGCCAGCTTCTCGGCGTACAGCGTGCGCGTGCTCTGCAGATTACGAATATCGCGGTACATGGTCGGCTGGGTGGCCGCCGGTTCGTCGGCCTCGTTGTGGCCATGGCGGCGGTAACAGACCAGGTCGATCACGACATCCTTCTTGAAGGTCATGCGATAGTCGAGCGCAACCTGGGTAATGAACAGTACCGCCTCCGGGTCATCGCCGTTGACGTGGAAGATCGGCGCATTGACCATCTTGGCGACATCGGTGCAGTACAGGGTCGAGCGCGCATCCTTGATCTGGCTGGTGGTGAAACCGATCTGGTTGTTCACCACGATATGTACGGTGCCATGTGTCGTAAAGCCTCGCAGGCCGGACATGTTGAACGTCTCCATCACCACGCCCTGCCCGGCGAAGGCCGAGTCGCCGTGAATGACCACCGGCAGGATGCGCTCGCCCTCATCGTCCCGGTAACGCTGCTGGCGTGCCCGAACCGAACCCTGTACGACCGGCGAAACAATCTCCAGGTGCGACGGATTGAACGCCAGCGCCAGGTGCACCTGGCCGCCGGCGGTGGTTATGTTCGAGGAAAATCCCTGGGGGTATTTGACGTCGCCGGAAGTCAGATCCTTGCTGTGCTGGTCCTCGAATTCAGAGAACAGCATCGAGGGCAGCTTGCCAAGAATATTCACCAGCACGTTAAGGCGGCCACGGTGCGACATTCCCATGACGATTTCCTTGATGCCCTGCGCGCCGGCACGATCGATCAATTCACCCATCAGGGGTATCAGGCTCTCGCCGCCTTCCAGCGAAAAACGTTTTTGCCCGACGTATTTCGAATGCAGGTAACGCTCGATACCTTCTGCCGCGGTCAGGCGCTGCAGCAACCATACCTGCCTGTCGACGGCGATCCCCGGGTGCGACTGTACGCTTTCGAGACGCTGCTGGATCCAGCGTTTTTCCTCCGTCGCGGACATGTGCATGTATTCCGCACCGATGGTCTCGCAGTAGGTACGGTTGAGTGCAACAAGGATGTTATCCAGCGTCGCCTTCTCCGGCCCGACCAGCGAACCGGTACGGAACACGGTATTGAGATCCTCTTCGGAAAGCTCGTGATAGCGCAGGTCAAGCTCGCTCACAGGCGCAGCGCCGTTCTGCTGCAACGGGTCGGTACGCGCGTATTGATGGCCGCGAAAGCGATAGGCATTGATCAGTTGCAGCACGCGCACCTGCTTGCGCTCGAACTCGAGGCGTGTCTCGGTGACGCGTGCGATGCGGTGGCCACGCAGGTGGCCGGTCAGTTTCGAGAATTCGTCGCGCAGCTCGGAATGAAAGACATCATCGACGGCCTTGCCGTTGACCTGCGGCAGCTGCTGAAACCAGGCATGCCAGCGCTCATCGACCGAGTCCGGATCCCGCTGCCAGCTCTCGTAGAGTGACTCGAGCCAGGAACCGTTGGTGCCATCGAGCAGCGAGGACTGTTGCAGCGCAAGCATGCGTGAGTTGCTCATTATTCGATGACTCCGGCTGTCCTGGGTAGCATTGCAGCGAGTATAAGGGACCAATACTTATATATAGACGATATCGTTGTCCTGAAGTTTTACTTTAGACCGTGCCTGCAGGCCTTTGTTAGCCGGCGCCGGTATCCAGTGACCGGGGAACCGGTTGTCAGGGCGCAACGCACCGCCCCTCTCGTGACCGTAATTACGGGCATACCAGCGGGTAGAAGGTGAGGTCGCACAGCGATCGGTAGACAGGGATACTGGCCTGGGCCATGCAGGAGGTAGAGCACCAACAGCAGGCGCCTCAGACGACGCAGGGAGCAGTTGCCGAGGAAGTCCGGAGTGACCGTCCCTGCAGGCGCGTCGCTCCCGGCATCCCTGCCTCCCGCGACGTACCTACGTCCCTGCAGGCAAAAAAAGGGCTGCACAAGGCAGCCCGTTGAGTCTCAGGTGACAGTGATTCCCTTACTGGCTGTTGTTGACCATGTACTCGACAGCGGCATAGAGTTCGTCAGCGGAGCAAGACATACAGAGCCCCTTGGGCGGCATGGCATTCAGACCCTTGGTTACATTGGTCATCAGCGAGTCCATCCCGTTTGCAATGCGCGACGCCCAGGCGGCGGCATCACCCAGTTTCGGGGCGCCTGCCGCACCGGTCGCATGGCATGCCATACAGCTGCCGTTATAGACCTGCTCGCCTGATTTCGGTTCCGCTGCAGCCGGTGCGGCGCTGGTAGCCAGGGCACCCGTCATGGCTGTGGGGGGAGGTGCCGGTTCCGCCGCCGAGCCGGTGGCCGTGTTCACCTGCCCGACCGGCTTAATGTTATCAATCACGACATCATCCGGCTTGTATTCAGCCACTTCGCTGGTCAGGTTGCTGGCGATCATGACCAGAATGATCGCGAGGACCGCGAGGGCGCCCATGATGGTGAAGAATGTGGTGTAAAACTGTTTATCCTGACTCAAGGTAATCTCCTGGATGATTTGCAGTGCTGCGTTATGGCGACGGATGGGCTGGGCCCGGGCTGCCAGGTTGGGCGGATTATACTGAAAAGGGCGGGCTCATGAAATTACCGGCCAACTCCGCCGTAGACCCGCCTGTTGGCAGGCGGTATCCTTGCCTGCCTCTCCGTGGCAATCCGGGCCGCTTGGCATCGATCGCCGGGGAGAGACAGCAAAAAAGCGCCCGTAGCTCAGTTGGATAGAGTGTCGGTTTCCGAAACCGAAGGTCACAGGTTCGATTCCTGTCGGGCGCGCCAGATACAGTTTCAGTTCCGTACCGGAAGGTGCGGAACTGTTCCGGTTCGACCGGCAGGAAGCGAACCTGTGAAACAGGTTCGACCAGCCACCGGAAGGTGGCGCACGACTGCAGGGAAGCAGGAGTTACGAGTCCATGGACGGACTCGGTAGAGCAAAGCAGGATGCCAGAGCCGAGAGCAATGCCGGGAGCAATTGCCGAGAACGTCGCCGCACAGCGGCGGCGGCCCCGCAGGGGCGAGACGGTAATCCCCTGCAGGCACCCCAAGTAACTGCGAGACAGGTACCGCCATGAACCTAGACAGAGTACCGTCCGGCGATAACGTGCCGGACAATGTCAATGTCATCATAGAAATACCGTCCCACAGCGACCCGGTAAAATACGAGGTCGACAAGAAAACCGGCGCCATGTTCGTCGACCGCTTCATGGATACCGCCATGCACTACCCGTGCAATTATGGCTATATTCCGCATACCCTGTCCGAGGATGGCGACCCGGTCGACGTGCTGGTGGTGACACCGGTGCCACTGATCAGCGGCGCGGTGATCCAGTGCCGCCCGATCAGCATCCTGCGCATGTCCGATGAAGCCGGGCCGGATGCCAAGATCCTCGCCGTGCCGGTGGACCGGCTGTCCACCCACTACCGCCATATCGACTCGCTCGACGAACTCCCGCCGGAGCTGCCCGCGTCGATCGCGCACTTTTTCGAGCACTACAAGGACCTGGAGCCGAACAAGTGGGTCAAGATCGAGGGATGGGACGGTCTGGATGCCGCCCGTGAGGAAATCCTGGCAAGCATACAGCGTTTCATGGATGCCCCGGTCAAGCCGCATTTCTAGCTACGAGCTTAATCACTTGTTTTTATTGACTTTATAATTTATGGTCTAAATATACGCTTGACCATATATATGTTCAAGCGTATATCTACGGCATGCCCATCACGCCGGAAACCCTGTTCCAGATGCTGTCGGATGCCACGCGCCTGCGGGTACTGTTACTGCTGGCCGCCGAACAGGAGTTGTGCGTGTGCGAGCTCACCCATGCGCTGAACCAGTCGCAACCGAAGGTCTCGCGGCACCTGGCACACCTGCGCGACAGCGGGCTGCTGCTGGCACGCCGCGAGGGTCAGTGGATGTATTACCGCATCGATCCGTCATTGCCCGACTGGGCACACAGCATCCTGCACCATACCCTGCTCGGCAACGCGAGCAGTGTACCGTTTCGCGCTGACCGCGCTACCCTCAAAGACATGCCCAACCGCCCGGGCGCGGCCTGCTGCGCCTGAGCACAAACGAGGAGAACCATCATGTCCCGTATGCATATCCATATCGCCGTCACCGACCTGGCGCAGAACATCCGTTTTTATTCCACCCTGTTCGGCAGGGAACCCACGGTCAGCAAACCCGACTATGCCAAGTGGGAGCTGACCGACCCGGCCGTGAACTTCGCCATCTCCGACCGTGGCGGCGCGCCCGGCCTCGACCATGTCGGAATCCAGACCGACGACGAGGCCGAACTGGCCACCATCCGCACACGCCTGCAACAGGCCGGCATCGCCGGCCACAGCCAGGATGCAACCGCCTGCTGCTACGCCCGCTCCGACAAGTACTGGACACAGGATCCGCAGGGTATCGCCTGGGAGACCTTCCATACCCTGGAGACCATACCGACCTTCAGCAACGTACCGGGTGACGGAACCAGCTGTGTCCCGGTCGCCGGCTCGAGCTGCTGCTAAGCGCCATGAATATCCTGTTCCTGTGTACCGGCAACTCGTGCCGTTCGCAGATGGCGGAAGGCTGGGCACGGCACTTTGCCGGCGACCGTCATACCATCCAGTCGGCCGGGCTCGAGGCGCATGGTAAAAACCCGCGCGCCATTGCCGTCATGCGCGAGGCCGGTGTCGATATCTCAGGCCAGGAATCCACACCGGTGACGGACGCGATGCTGGCCGCGGCCGATATCGTGGTGACAGTATGCGGCCATGCCGACGAGCACTGCCCTGCCATACCGGCAGGCGTAAAAAAGATTCACTGGCCCTTGAGTGATCCGGCCAAGGCCACTGGCAGTGAAGACATCGTCATGGAGGTGTTTCGCGCCACCCGTGACGATATCCGGCAGCGGGTAATGGCCCTGCTGGCGACGCTTTAGCCTCGCCATGAGTTTTTTCGAGCGTTACCTGAGCCTGTGGGTGCTGCTGTGCATCGCAGTCGGCATCATCCTGGGGCATGCATTCCCCGGCACGTTCAACACCATCGGCGGCCTGGAGATCGCGCGCGTGAACATGCCGGTGGCCGTGCTGGTATGGCTGATGATCCTGCCGATGCTGCTCAAGATCGACTTTCATGCCCTGCACGAAGTCCGCCATCACGCACGCGGTATCGGTGTCACGCTGTTCGTCAACTGGGCCGTCAAGCCGTTCTCGATGGCGTTGCTGGGCTGGCTGTTCATCCGCGTGCTGTTCGCAGACTGGCTGCCCGCGGAGCAGATCGACAGCTATATTGCCGGCCTGATCCTGCTGGCCGCCGCACCCTGCACCGCCATGGTGTTTGTCTGGAGCAACCTGACCAACGGTCATCCGGGTTTCACCCTGTCCCAGGTGGCGCTCAACGATGTCATCATGGTCTTCGCGTTTGCGCCAATCGTCGCGCTGCTGCTGGGCATGGCCTCGATCACGGTCCCGTGGGACACCCTGGTCCTCTCGGTCGTGCTCTACATCGTGATACCGGTGGCCTTCGCCAGCGCATGGCGGCACTGGCTGCTGGCACGTCCGCAGGGCGTCGCAAGGCTCGCCCGGCTGCTGCATCACCTGCAGCCGCTATCCGTCACGGCACTGTTGCTGACGCTGGTGCTGCTGTTCGGCTTCCAGGGCCGGCAGATTCTCGACCAGCCGCTGGTCATCGTGCTGCTCGCGGTCCCGATCACCCTGCAGGTGTATTTCAATTCGGGACTGGCCTACCTGCTGAGCCGCCGGCTCGGCGTGGCGCATTGCGTGGCCGCGCCCGCCGCCCTGATCGGTGCCAGCAATTTCTTCGAGCTGGCCGTGGCCACCGCCATCAGCCTGTATGGCATCGGCTCCGGCGCGGCACTCGCCACCGTGGTCGGCGTGCTGGTCGAGGTGCCGGTCATGCTGTCCGTGGTCGCCATCGCCAACGCGACCCGCGGCTGGTACGAACAGGCTGGCACTACCTGATGAACTCCGCCTCATGTTACGCTGCGAGGCTCGTGGCAAGCCGCTAGCCCGCCTTTCTCACCGGGATCCCGGAAGCTGGCGCAGGGCTCGTGTGACCGGACGCCGCTCTGGAATGAAAGGGGTAGCCGTAGCTACCACTTGAATGAAGAGCAAGTACGGGTGCACGAGAACCAGCCAGGGCCGGGATAGGCGTCGCCCAATGACACACTGTTTGTTGCTGAATGGAAATCACTTCCATGATTTCAATTCATTATGGCATTAAACAGCCGCCCGGTGAGAAATGCGGGCTAGAAGCAAAGGACTAATCTGCCTTGGAACAGCTGCGCCGTCTACTCGACTCAGTGTTATCCAGCATCCGTGACCTGCTCCCCATCGTGCTGGTGGTCACGTTCTTCCAGGCCGTTGTCATACAGCAGCCGCTACCGGAATTCGGCCGCATCCTGGCCGGCGGCCTGATGGTGGTGTTCGGGCTGGCGTTTTTCATACGCGGCCTGGAACAGGGGCTGTTCCCCATCGGCGAGTCGATCGCCTATGCCTTTGCGCGCAAGGCCAACCTCCCCTGGCTGCTCGTGTTTGCCTTTGCGCTGGGATTCGGCACCACCATCGCGGAACCGGCACTGACCGCGGTGGCTGCCGAGGCGGCACAGATCGCGGCGGATGGCGGCGTCATATTAAACCAGCAGGCGTCCCTCGAGCGTTATGCCCTGGGCCTGCGCATCACCGTGGCACTGTCGGTCGGGATTGCCATACTGATTGGTGTGTACCGTATCGTGCGCGGCTGGCCGATCCAGTATTTCATCATCGGCGGTTATATCGGCGTGGTTATCATGACCGCATTCGCACCCCCCGAGATTATCGGCATCGCCTATGACTCCGGCGGCGTCACCACGTCCACCGTCACGGTACCGCTGGTCACGGCGCTCGGCGTCGGGCTCGCGCAGAGTATTCGCGGCCGCAATCCCATGATCGACGGTTTCGGTCTGATCGCCCTTGCCTCGCTGACACCGATCATCTTCGTCATGGCTTACGGAATGATCATTTGATGGACATGCTGCAGGATTTTTTCAGGACCGGGCTGTCTACGATCACCGACGTGCTGCCGATAGTCGCGATCATCTTCGGCTTCCAGCTGCTGGTGCTGCGCCAGCCGGTTCCCAACCTGAAGAGCGTGCTGATCGGATTTGTCTACGTCCTCATCGGCCTGACCCTGTTCCTGGTCGGCCTGCAGGAGGCCCTGTTTCCGATCGGCCGGGCCATGGCCAGACAACTGACCGATCCCGCCTTTCTCAGCGCGGCAACCGGGAAAATGCCGGAGTTGCGGCATTGGCAGGATTATTACTGGATCTACCTGTTCGCGGCCGCCATCGGCTTTTCCACCACCATCGCCGAGCCCGCGCTGATCGCCGTCGCCATCAAGGCGCAGCAGGTATCGGCCGGCGCCATCCGTGTATGGGGGCTGCGCATCGCCGTCGCGATCGGCGCGGGCACCGGCATCGCCCTGGGCGCCTTCCGCATTGTCACGGGTACTCCGCTGCACTATTACATCATTGCCGGATATATCATCGTGATCTTCCAGACCCTGTATGCGCCGCGCATGATTATCGCACTGGCCTACGACTCGGGCGGCGTGACCACCTCGACGGTGACCGTCCCGCTGGTTGCCGCACTCGGACTCGGCCTGGCCAGCACCATACCCGGCCGCAGCCCCCTGCTGGACGGCTTCGGCATGATCG
>JBATJF010000033.1:0-1762 GCA_049668345.1 Gammaproteobacteria bacterium | reverse complement strand
CCAAGGAAGGCGGGCGCTTCGACCTGCCGATCGCGCTGGGCATCCTGGCCGCGTCCGGCCAGATACCGAGGGATGAACTGGACCGGTATGAATTCGCCGGCGAACTGGCCCTGTCCGGCGAACTGCGTCCGGTGCAGGGCGTGCTGCCGATGACGCTGCAGACACAGCGCGCAAAGCGCACATTGCTGGTACCGCATGACAATGTTGCGGAAGCCGCGCTGGTCAGGGATGCGCGCGTGCTGGCGGCGGATCACCTGCTGCAGGTCACGGCACACTTCACCCGCGTGCAGCGTATCGAAGCCGAGCCGGTCACCGTCGTGAATATCGCTGCAGAAAATGTACCCGATCTCGCCGACGTGCGCGGCCAGGCGCATGCGCGACGCGCGCTGGAGATCGCAGCCAGCGGTGGCCACAGCCTGCTGTTGCTCGGCCCGCCCGGCACCGGCAAATCCCTGCTGGCCAGCCGCCTGCCCGGTATCCTGCCGGAGCTGACCGAGACCGAGGCGCTGGAAGCGGCCGCCCTGCGCTCCATTTGCAGCCTGCCTGTCGATCCGATGCGCTGGCGGTTGCGGCCGTTTCGTACTCCTCACCACACGGCCTCGGCCGTGGCACTGGTCGGCGGCGGCTCCAGCCCGCGTCCCGGCGAGATTTCTCTGGCGCATCACGGTGTGCTGTTTCTGGACGAACTGCCCGAATACGATCGGCGGGTACTCGAGGTATTGCGCGAACCCCTGGAGTCCGGGCAGATCACGATCTCGCGCGCGGCGCTGCAGGCAGATTTTCCGGCCCGTTTTCAGCTGATTGCCGCCATGAACCCGTGTCACTGCGGGTACCTGGGCGACGTCTCCGGCAAATGCAGATGCACGATGGAGCAGATTCAACGTTACCGCAACCGGATTTCCGGCCCGCTGCTGGACCGCATCGACATGCACGTGGAAGTGCCTCGCCTGCCGATTGAACATATGCACGGCAGGAAGGGGGAAGGCAGTAGTGTGGTTCGTGAACGCGTCACAAGAACGCGTGATGTGCAATTGCAACGCAACGGCACGCTGAACAGCCAGCTTAGCAACAATCAGATGGATGAAGTTTGCGCGTTATCGAAACCCGATCGACAGCTGCTGCAGCAGGCGATGGAGAAGCTCCAGCTCTCCGCCCGCGCCTACCACCGCATTCTCAAACTGGCGCGCACGATTGCAGATATGGATGAAAGCGCGGCGATAAAGACATCGCACCTGGGCGAAGCCATCAATTACAGGAGACTGGACAGGTTTCGCTAAATAAGACCTGCCATTCAGGCAATGAAAAACATCAGAGGAATTTTTGCTGTATTTGTAAATAGATAATTTGATCTGACACTACCGCTGATGTTCCACAACCCCCCTCCCTCCGGGACGCATGCATGGACGCACGACTACATGGATGTAGGAGGTAGAGTAACGCATGGAGCAGTACCGAAGCGGCAGTGCGACGCAGGAGTAGTTGCAGAGCAGGTCAAATCAAGACAACTGCCTGTTTTAACGCTCTCCCAAAATCAGATAGGTAGATTACCGTTGTAGGGCCGAATTCATTCGGCCAATTGCCTAGTGCCATTGATGACAAGGAGGTCACCCTGTCCTACGACGCATTGCGCAGCGGGCGTCATTCCCTGCACCATCAAGTCTATTGCATCACCACGGTTACCCGCGGTCGTCATCCTTTGTTTACCGATATCACCAGCGCACGCCTGCTGGTTCGTGAACTCAGGCGTCTGCACGAACAGGGT
>JBATJF010000032.1:0-1799 GCA_049668345.1 Gammaproteobacteria bacterium | reverse complement strand
CCGGTACGGAGGGGGCGACCTTGCGGGTTTATCTCGAGGCCTTTGAGCCCGATTCGGAAAAGCAGGGGCGCGAGACGACGGCAGTGATGCGGCCGCTGGTCGGGATTGCCACCGGGGTAGCGGAGATCGAGGCGCCCGCTGGATTTCATGGCGCGGCTGGCGGCGCTGGTGCCGCGGCCGCGGGTGAACCTGACCCGCTACCACGGGGTGTTCGCGCCCAACAGCCCCTGGCGCGGGGCGATCACGCCGGGCAGGCGGGGTAAGGGCGCCCAACGCCAGGCGTCGGATGAGGTAGAGGAGGACACGCCGGCTGCCCGCCGCTCTGCCATGACCTGGGCGCAGCGCCTCAAGCGCGTGTTCCGGATGCCCCAGGGCACCCTCTCTTGATGCTGCGCATCAATTCACCTTGTCGATGTTGAGACCTGTCAGGCCTGCGGCGGTGCGATGAAGATCATCGCCAGCATCGAGGACCCGGCGGTGATCGGGAAGATCCTGGCGCATCTGGAACAAGCGGCGCCGGTCCGTGAAGATTTGCGGCTACCGGCGCCGCGTGCGCCGCCGGACGGGTGGGTGTGACGCGGTGCGAGCAGAATCCGTGAATTCATATGACTCGGCATGGATGTCGGCCCGACAGGGCGAGGCAGGGTGGGCTGCGGCCGGTGGGCCGGGTCACGGCTGTTACAAAGAGGAAAAGGCCGACGAATACCGGTGGCAGAGGATCGGGAGCGGCCAGGTGGTGGCTGGATCGGGGGGGTTCAGGTAAAAAAGATGCCGGTCTGATGGCCCGTTCACGGCTGGTTTCACCCGAAATACGGGGGTTATGTTTCCTATACGCGCATCGCCTCAAGCGGCTGCACCAGTGTGGTGTTGTGTGCCTGTGGCCACCTCACCAACCGTTTTGACAGGTCGGACGATGGCGCACAGGAAGTTCCACGCAGGTTGGGGAAAGGGCATTCTTCTCTGAGTGAAGAGAACAAAGAATACTCATTATTGCGGGGCCGAATGGTGCGGGTAAGACGACGTTTGCCAGGGAATATCTGCCAAACGAAGCGGAGTGCCCGGTCTTCGTCAACGCTGACCTGATTGCCGAAGGACTGAGCCCCTTTCAACCGGGCAGTATGGCCGTTCGCGCAGGCAGGCTGATGCTGGGCCAGATTCATGAACATGCGAGAAAGGGAGAAAGTTTCGCCTTTGAAACGACACTGAGTGGGCGTGGTTACGCACGGTTGATTCCTCGCTGGCAAGGGCAGGGATACCAGGTCAAACTGTTTTTCTTGCGCCTGCCGACGGCGGATATGGCGATAGCCCGTGTGAAACAGCGCGTGCGAGAGGGTGGGCATGATGTACCTGTGGCCGTCATACGGTGGCGTTTCCATGCAGGATGGCACAATTTTGAGACGCTTTATCGAGACCTGGCGGATGAGTGGGTGATATACGATAATTCCGGTGAACAACCCTTGGTATTGGCTGAAGAGAGTCAGCGATGAGTTCACAGAATCAGAAATCGACCCGGAAACCACGTGATCCGGATCTTGTTGGTGCCGAGGAGGCAATGCGTAGGGCCGCGAAGCGTGCGAGGCAACGTGCCGCCGAGACCACTGGTTCGGTGGCCGTGTTCAAGGACGGTAAAATCGTCCAGGAAAGGGTTGGTAAGAACAAGCCTGCATAACGGCATAATTCCCTTTCGAATGACGCCGGTTTCATAACAACGGTTGCCGGACTTTTGCCGGGATGAGTCCAGCGTGGTGGTGCGTGGTAGTACAAAATGCAACGGGCGGTCACGCCTATATTACAAAAAA
>JBATJF010000031.1:0-11473 GCA_049668345.1 Gammaproteobacteria bacterium | reverse complement strand
ATCAGTGTCATCACGGTGCGCTGATCGTACTCGTCGTGCTTGAAATCGACATGCGTCAGGATGGGGAAATGTTTGTACTGGCGTGGCATGCGCCGCGCCACGTGCCAGTTCTCGCTGTCACCATGGTCGATCTCGGCCAGCAATGCCGTGCGGATTTCCTCGATGCGGTGCAGCTCCACGACCGGCTCGCCCGATTCTTCCAGCACATGGTAGGTGTGCAGGCCGAAATTGTTCCTGGTGGTGATGATGCCGGCATCCACAACGTTCAGGCCGAGCTGGTCCAGTACTGTGGTGATGCGGCTGAACAGGTCATCGGTGGCCGTGGCGTAAATGAAGATTTCCGTGCCGCCGCGCTCGGTCAGCGGCTCAATGTCGACCAGGCTGCCGGCCGGGTCGTGTCGCTCCATGAGCAGGCGGGTATGGTGCGCCACCTGCCACGGGATGTGGCGCAGGAAGTACTCGTCGCCTAGTTGCTCCCAGACGATCTCGTAGCCAGCGCTGTCCGTACCCATCAGTTCCCGGGCAGCCTCCTGTATTTTCTGGATGTGTTCCGAGCGTTCCATCGGGTCCTGCAGACCGCGATGCAGGGCGCGGCGCGTGTTGTAGTAGAGCTGCTTGAGCAAGGCATCCTTCCAGCTGTTCCACATGCCGGGATTGGTGCCGCGGATGTCGGCGACCGTCAGCAGGTAGAGATAGTCCAGGTGCATCGGGTCCCTGACCAGCTTCGCGAAGCGGTTGACGACAACCGGGTCGCTGATGTCCTGGCGCTGCGCGGTGGATGACATGATGAGGTGATTGTCCACCAGCCAGGTGACCAGTCCTGCGTCGTATGCGCTGAGGTCATGAAGCAGGCAGAATTCGTGTGCATCCTGCGCGCCCAGCTGCGAGTGATCGCCGCCGCGGCCCTTGGCGATGTCATGGAACAGGCCCGCCAGGTAGAGCAGTTCCGGCTTGGGGATAGTGGCCACGATATGACTGCAGAGCGGGAATTCGAGCGCGTATTTCTGCACGGTGAAACGGCGCAGGTTTCGAACCACGGTGAGGATGTGCTCGTCCACCGTGTAGATGTGGAACAGGTCGTACTGCATCAGGCCGACGATGTTGCCGAACACCGGCAGGTAGTGGGCCAGCACGCCGTAGTTGTTCATGCGGTGCAGGGCGCGGGTGACGCCATGCGGCTGTCGCAGGATTTCCATGAACAGGCTGCGCGCACGTATGTCGTTGCGGAAGTCGTCGTCGATGACGTGCCGGTGTTCGCGGATGGAGCGGATGGTATCGGCACGCACGCCCTTCAGCTCCGGGTGCTGCTGCAGGATCAGGTATACCTCGAGCAATGCATACGGATAGTGCTTGAATACGGTCGGGTAGGCGATTTCGAGGAAGCCATGGCGTGACTGGAAACGTTTGTTGATTGCCACCGGTTGTCCGGGGCCTTCCGGGAACAGGATGTCCTCGTAGAACAGCTGCAGCAGCATTTCATTGAGCCGGTTTAGCGTCATGATGGTGCGGTAGTACTGGCGCATGAACGCTTCGACGCCGAGCCGGTTCGCGTCGTTTTCGTAGCCGAACTGATCGGCCAGCGTGCGCTGGTAGTCGAACAGCAGGCGGTCCTCGCCGCGCCCGGTGAGCATGTGCAGCGCGAAGCGGATCTTCCACAGCTGCTCGCGGCCCTCGACCAGCGTGCGGTATTCCGCGGCGGTCAGGAAGTTTCGATCGACGAGTTTCTCCAGCGAGTCGGTACCGAAATGCCGGTTCGCGACCCAGGCGATCATCTGGATATCGCGGAGTCCTCCTGGGCCTTCCTTGATATTGGGTTCGAGGTTGTAGGCTGTGTCGTTGTACTTGAGATGGCGGATACGCTGTTCCTCGCGCTTGGCCCGGAAGTAGTCGCTGCTGCTCCAGATGCGCTCCGGCTCGATCGCGTCCTCCATCTCGAAAAACAGTTCCAGTGACCCCGCCAGCCAGCGCGCCTCCATCAGGTTGGTGATCACGGTGATATCGGCGAGCGCCTGATCCACGCACTCGTCCACGCTGCGTACGCTGTGGCCCACTTCCAGGCCGATGTCCCAGAGGAAGGTGAGCAGAGCCTCAAGCCGTGTGTTGAAGCGGTCGCCGGCATAATCCGGCAACAGCAGCAGCAGGTCGATGTCGGAGCCGGGCATCAGTTCGCTGCGCCCGTAACCGCCGACCGCGGCCAGGGCCAGCAGCTCCGACGCATCATCCAGGTGCAGTTGCCAGGCATGCGCCAGCACCTGGTCGACCAGCCACGAACGTCCAAGCAGCAGGGTCTGGGTGTCGCGTCCGGCATCGAACTGCTGTTTGAGTGCGGTGCGGCCGTGATTCAGGCAGGTCTTGTAGGCACTGATCAGCGTCGCGCTGTTGTCGTAGCGACTGGCCAGCGGTGCCAGGTCGAACCACGACTCGAAGTCCTGGGGGTCAGCCGTAGCCGTGTGGTGAGCGGTCATTGCGGAAGTGACCGCTGCCTAGCCTGCATTTCTCAACGGCACAGGCACCGGCCACTGACGCACTGTTTGCTGAGGAACGGGTATTGGCTTCATGGTTTCAGCTCATTATGCCGGATAACAGCCGCCCGGCGAAAAATGCGGCCTAGATCTCGTCGCCTGGCAGGCAGGTCAGGACCTCGTGGCCCTCCGCCGTGACCAGGATGGTGTGCTCCCACTGCGCGGACAGGCTGTGGTCCTTGGTGACCACGGTCCAGCCGTCCGGCAGCAGCCGCGTGTGGCGCTTGCCGGCGTTGACCATGGGTTCGATGGTGAAGGTCATGCCGGCTTCCAGGCGCAGGCCGGTACCCGGTTTGCCGTAGTGCAGGACCTGCGGGTCCTCGTGGAATTCGCGGCCGATGCCATGGCCGCAGTACTCGCGCACGATGGAACAGTGATGGGACTCGGCATGGGCCTGGATCGCGTGGCCGATATCGCCAAGCTGTATGCCCGGCCGGACCAGGTCGATGCCGATGTGCATGCATTCGTGGCTGATGCGCGCCAGGCGCTGCGCAGCCACGGTGGGTTCGCCGATGAAGAAAATCTTGCTGGTATCGCCGTGATAACCGTCCTTGATGACGGTGATGTCGATATTCAGCATATCGCCCTTTTTGAGCTTCTTGTTGCCCGGGATGCCATGGCAGACGACATGGTTGATCGAGGTGCAGATCGACCTGGGGAAGCCGCGGTAATTGAGCGGTGCCGGGATGGCCTGCTGTTCGTTGACGATATAGTCGTGGCAGATGCGGTCCAGTTCCCCGGTGGTGATGCCGGGCTGCACGTGCGGCCTGATCATCTGCAGCACCTCGCCGGCGAGGTGGCCGGCGACGCGCATTTTCTCGATCTCGTCCGGTGTCTTGATAGTGACTGGCATCCAGGGTCCTGATTCGTCGGCGGAATTTCGAAAGGCCGGGTGGTTGGGCAGATTGCCGTGACAGGGAGTGTATGGTATAAAGGCGGGCTTGTTAAGTGGCCTGAAGTTGGTGTCACTGAACAAAATTCACGCCTGTACCGGAACATGCTGCAGGGTGCCCGGGGAGCCGCCAGTCGGTGCCGGGTTGCAGCCATTGGGGTACAGGCAAGACCAACCCTGAAAACGGAGAAGTACACAATGGCAGACGTTACCATGCGCCAGATGCTTGAAGCGGGCGTGCATTTTGGTCACCAGACCCGCTACTGGAACCCGAAGATGGCCCCCTATATCTTCGGCGAGCGCGGCAAGATCCACATCATCAATCTCGAAAAAACCCTTCCCCTGTTCAACGATGCAATGAACTACCTGGGCAGCCTGGTCGCGAACGGCGGCACCGTGCTGTTCGTCGGCACCAAGCGTTCGGCGCAGTCGACGATCGTGGAGAATGCGGTCCGCTGCGGCATGCCCTTTGTCAACCACCGCTGGCTGGGCGGCATGCTCACCAATTTCAAGACCGTGCGCCAGTCGATCAAGCGCCTGAAGGATCTCGAGACCATGTCCAGCGACGGTTCATTCGACAAGATCGGCAAGAAGGAAGCGCTCATGCTGACCCGCGAGATGGACAAGCTGGAGCGCAGCCTGGGTGGCATCAAGGACATGCGCGGCATACCCGATGCCATGTTCGTGGTCGATGTCGGCTACGAGAAGATTGCCATCAGCGAGGCGAAGAAGCTGGGTATCACGGTAGTCGGTGTGGTCGACACCAATAACTCCATTGACGGCATCGATTACGTCATTCCGGGCAATGATGACGCCATCCGCGCCGTCAAGCTCTACGTCGAGAACGCCGCCGATGCGGTTACCACCGGCAAGCTGAGCGTGGCCCAGGCCGTGTCCGAGTCCACCGACGAGTTCGTCGAGCTGGATGAAGAGGGCGGCACCCGTCCGGCACGCAAGAAAGCACGCACTGCCGCGCCGAAAAAGGCCAGCAAGGTGACGGTCAAGAAGAAGGCGGCTGCCACGCCGGCAGCGGACGAGGAACCGGTTGCGGCCGAGACCGAGGCAGCACCGACCGGGGCCGACGCGACCGGTGAATGAGGCCCGCTCGCGGGCGGCAAGGCACAGAACAGATCTGACAGAGGAATTTGAAATGGCTATAACTGCTGCGCTGGTCAAGGAACTGCGCGAAAGAACGGGCTCCGGCATGATGGAATGCAAGAAGGCACTGGTCGATGCCAACGGCGACATGGAGACCGCCATCGAGGCCTTGCGCAAGGCCGGCATGGCCAAGGCCGACAAGAAGGCGAGCCGCGTGGCCGCGGAAGGCCTGATCGTGATCGAACTCTCTGACGATGCGAAGACGGCGGCGCTGGTGGAAGTCAATTGCGAAACCGATTTCGTTGCCAAGAAGGACGAGTTCATGGAATTCGCCAGCGCCATCGCCAGACGCGTGCTGGCCAGTGATCCGTCGGATATCGATGCGCTGCTGGCCTTGCCGCTGACGGACGCTGCCGCCACGTCGATCGAAGACACCCGCAAGGGCCTGATCGCGAAGATCGGCGAGAACATCTCCGTGCGCCGCTTCGTGCGCCTCGAGAGCAGCACCCCGCTGGCCACCTACAGCCACGGCGGGCGTATCGGTGTGGTGGTGGACTACTCCGGCGGCGATGCCGGGCTGGGCAAGGACCTGGCGATGCACATCGCCGCACATGATCCGCGCCCGGTGTGCGTGTCCGAGGATCAGGTGCCTGCGGAGCTGGTGGCAGGGGAACGCAAGATCTTCACCGCCCAGGCCCGCGAGAGCGGCAAGCCGGACAACATCATCGAGAAGATGATCGAGGGCCGCATTCGCAAGTTCCTGTCGGAGATCACCCTGCTGGGTCAGGGCTTCGTCAAGGATCCGGACACGACCATCGAAAAGCTGCTGAAAGAGGCGGACGCCATGGTGGCGCGCTTCGAGCGCATGGAACTCGGCGAGGGCATCGAGAAGAAGTCCGAGAATTTCGCCGACGAGGTCATGGCGCAGGTCAAGGGCGGCTGACAGCGATTCCGGTCGCCCCGCAACAACGTCAAGTTGTCTTTACCAGCGGGGCCGGGATACGGCCCCGTTTTATTATGGCAATCCGGGCTGAAAAGTAAGACAATGCCGGCCGGGGCGACGGACAGCGAGCCCTCGATATCTGGCTGAATATAAAGGGTAATTGACATGAAATACCAGCGCATACTGCTCAAGCTCAGCGGGGAGGCGCTGATGGGACAGGGTTCGCACGGTATCGATCCCGCGATCATCAGCCGGCTGGCCGGGGAAATCCGCGCCGAGGCCGGGCGCGGCGTGCAGCTCGGGCTGGTAATCGGCGGCGGCAACATCCTGCGCGGTGCCGGGCTGGCGTCGCGCGGCATGAACCGGGTGACCGGCGATCACATGGGCATGCTGGCGACGGTCATCAACGCGCTGGCCATGCAGGATGCGCTGGAACAGCTCGGCATCGACTGCCGGGTCATGTCGGCGCTGACCATGGACCAGGTATGCGAGTCGTACACCGCACGCCAGGCCATCCGCCACCTGGAGGCGGGGCGCGTGGTCATTTTCGCGGCCGGCACAGGCAACCCGTACTTCACCACGGATTCGGCAGCCAGCCTGCGCGCGATCGAGATCAGGGCCGACCTGCTGCTCAAGGCCACCAAGGTAAACGGCGTCTACTCGGCCGATCCGGTCACCAACCCGCACGCCATCCTCTACGAACGCATCAGCTATGACGCGGCACTTGAACAGAAACTCGGGGTGATGGATGCAACCGCGCTGGTGCTGTGCAGCGAGCACGGCATGCCGCTGCGGGTATTCAATGTTTTCGATGCCGGCCAGCTCGGCAGGATCGTCGCCGGCGAGGATGTCGGCACACTGGTTCAGTAAAGGGGTAGGGAATGATCGAGGATATCATCAAGGACGCAGGCGTCCGCATGACCAAGAGTATCGATACGCTCAGGCAGTCGCTGGGCAAGGTGCGCACCGGGCGCGCGCATCCCAGTCTGCTGGATCACCTGCGCGTCGACTACTACGGCTCGGACGTGCCGATTTCGCAGGTCGCCAATATCGGCGTGGAAGATGCACGCACGCTGACCGTGACACCGTGGGAGAAACCGATGGTGCAGGTCATAGAGAAGGCGATTCTCAGCTCCGATCTCGGCCTGAACCCGGCCACCGCGGGAACCGTCATCCGCATCCCGATGCCGCCGCTGACCGAAGAAACGCGCCGTGACCTGGTCAAGGTGGTGCGTCACGAAGGCGAGTCCACCAAGGTGGCGATACGCAACATCCGGCGTGATGCCAATGGCGATTTCAAGGACCTGCTGAAGGAGAAGGCGATCTCGGAAGACGAGGAGCGGCGCGCGCAGGACGAGATCCAGAAACTCACCGACCAGCGCATCGGCGAGGTCGACAAGGTGCTGGAGAAGAAGGAATCCGAATTGATGGTCATGTAGCAGCCGTAAAGACTGCGTGCGCGGACCTTGCCGGTTATGGCCGGACTCGAGCCAGGTGGCAGAAAACATACAACGTTGACCGAAAGCGGAACTGAATTGAAATCACCTCAGGACAAGCCGGGCAGTCTGCCGCGCCACATTGCCATCATCATGGACGGCAATGGCCGCTGGGCGCGTGCGCGCCTGCTGCCGCGTGCGATCGGTCACCGCGAGGGGGTCAAGTCGGTACGCCGTGTCGTGGAGGACTGCATCGACCGGGGTGTCGGTGCGCTCACGCTGTTTGCCTTCAGCAGCGAAAACTGGCGCCGCCCCAGTGAAGAGGTCAGCCTGATCATGGACCTGTTCGTGAACACGCTCAGGAAAGAGGTGGATGCGCTGGACCGGAACGGGGTCAGGCTGCGTTTCATCGGCGAGCGCAGCGCGTTTTCCGACAACCTGACCCGGCTGATCAGCCAGTCCGAACAGCAAACTGCGGACAACCGCCGTCTCGAACTGGTGATCGCGGCCAACTACGGCGGGCAGTGGGATATCGCCCAGGCGTGCCGGTCGATTGCCCGGCGGGTTGCGGCCGGCGAACTGCAGCCGCAGGACATCGGCACAGACGACATCACCGCGGCACTGTCGATGCCCGACCTGCCGATGCCGGACCTCTTTATCCGCACCGGCGGCGAACAGCGCATCAGCAACTTCCTGCTCTGGCAGCTGGCCTATACCGAGCTCTATTTCACCGACCTGCTGTGGCCGGAGTTCGACGCCGGCGAACTCGACCGGGCGCTGCTCTGGTATGCGAACCGGCAACGGCGCTTCGGCCGTACCGGCGACCAGGTAGAGCAGCTCAGGGGTGCTTAAATGGCGGCTGATTTCCGCGGCCATCATGGTGCCGCTGGTCGTCTATGGCGTACTGCGCCTGTCGACGCCAGCCTTTGCCGCGGTCCTCGGCGCTATCCTGGTGGCGGCGATCTGGGAATGGAGCCGGCTGGTGCCATTGTCGGGCTATCCTGCACGCATCCTCTACTGCGCGGCGATCCTCTGCCTGCTGGCGCTGACCTGGTTGCTGGGTCCATCCAGGCTGGTCGTCTACCTGCTGGCCGCGGCCGGCGCCTGGTGGCTGTTCGCGCTCTACTGGCTGACCCGCCCGCAGTACTGCGCCACGGTGTCTGTCCCGTGCAGCACACTCAAGCTGCTGGCCGGCGCGCTGGTCAGCGTGCCGCCCTGGACCGCGCTGGTCGTACTGCATGCGCGCGGCGAGGACGGGCCGCTGTTGACGCTGTTGTTGCTGGTCATGGTGTGGCTGGCCGACAGCGGCGCCTATTTCGCCGGTCGCCGCTTTGGCAGGCACAAGCTCGCACCGCAGATCAGCCCGGGCAAGACGCGCGAGGGTGTGTACGGCGGTCTGCTGGCCAGCCTGCTGTTCGCGGTCATTGCCGGCTGGCTGTACAGCCACTCGCCGTCCTGGACGCTGAGCTTCATGCTGGTCGCGCTGCCGGCCATGCTGTTTTCGGTGGTCGGTGACCTGCTGGAAAGCCTGATGAAACGCCAGAGCGGCATCAAGGACAGTGGCAGCATCATTCCCGGACACGGCGGCATCTTCGACCGCATCGACAGCCTGGTGGCCGCCGCGCCGGTGTTCCTCGCCGGTTTCCTGTGGCTGAAACTGTAATGACTGCATCTGCGCCGGGCCCGTTCGGCATCACCATCCTCGGATCCACCGGCTCGATCGGTGCCAGTACCCTGGACGTGGTGGCGCGCCATCCGCAGCGCTTCCGGGTTGTGGCGCTGACCGCCAATGCCAGTGTCGAGCGGCTCGCCGAACAGTGCGTGCGCTACCGGCCGGACTTTGCCGTGATGGTGGACTTGGCTGCCGCGGCGCAACTGGCGCGACGCCTGCAACATACGGCGCCGGAGACCGAGGTGCTGTCCGGCACCGACAGCCTGGCCCGGGTCGCGGCGCTGGACAGCGTCGAGTACGTCATGGCGGCCATTGTCGGCGCGGCCGGCCTGTTGCCGGCGCTGGCCGCGGCGCGTCACGGCAAGCGCGTGCTGCTGGCGAACAAGGAAGCGCTGGTGATGTCCGGTGACCTGTTCATGCAGGCGGTGCGCGGGCATGGCGCCACGCTGCTGCCGATCGACAGCGAACACAATGCCATCCTGCAATGCCTGCCCGATGACTACATAACGGGCAGTGTGCCGCGCGGCGTGCGCCGTATCCTGCTGACCGCCTCGGGCGGTCCGTTTCGCACGCTGCCGCTCGACAGGCTGGCAAGCGTGACACCGGAGCAGGCCTGCGCGCATCCCAATTGGGTCATGGGGCGCAAGATTTCGGTGGATTCGGCCACCATGATGAACAAGGGCCTGGAAGTCATCGAGGCGAGCCGGTTGTTCGATTTGCCGCTGGAGAAAATCGAGGTCGTGCTGCATCCGCAGTCGGTGGTGCATTCGCTGGTGGAATACCGCGACGGCTCGGTGCTGGCACAGCTGGGCAATCCCGACATGCGTGTCCCGATCAGTCACGCACTGGGCTGGCCGGAACGCATCGAGTCCGGCGCCGGCAGCCTCGACCTGGCGGCGATCGGTACCCTGCAGTTCGAGGCCCCGGACCTGGCGCGCTATCCCTGCCTGGAACTGGCATACGAGGCACTGCAGGCCGGCGGCACGGCGCCCGCGCTGCTGAATGCAGCCAACGAGGTGGCTGTGCAGGCCTTCCTGGAACACCGCATACCGTTCACCGCCATCGCGCGCTTGATCCGCGATACGCTGCAACGCTGCCCGGTGCATGACGCCGGCGACCTTGACGCTATCCTGGCCGATGACGCCGCCGCGCGCGAGTGCGCGGCTGAACTCATCACCAACGGCAGGGTCACACTGGCACGATGAACAGCGTCCTTTTCTCGTTGCTGGCCTTTATCCTTGCCATCGGTGTGCTGGTCACGGTGCACGAGTTCGGGCATTTCTGGGTGGCGCGCCGGCTGGGTGTCAAGGTGCTGCGCTTTTCCGTCGGTTTCGGCAAACCGCTCTGGAAAAAGACCTTCGGCACCGATCGCAGTGAATTCGTGATTGCCGCGCTGCCGCTGGGCGGTTATGTCAGGATGCTCGACGAGCGCGAAGGCGAGGTCGCTGCCGAGGACCTGCCGCGCGCCTTCAACCGCCAGCCGGTCTCCACGCGGGTGGCCGTGGTAGTCGCGGGCCCGTTGTTCAATTTCCTGTTCGCCATCGCTGCCTACTGGCTGATGTTCGTGGTCGGCATTCCCGGCCTGCGTCCGGTGGTGGGTGAGGTCACGCCCGGGTCGTATGCCGCGCAGGCCGGCATCGTCGCCGGCGATGAAATCATCGCCATCCAGGGCGAGCCGACCCCGACCTGGGAAAGCGCCGTCATGTCACTGCTCGACGCCAGTCTCGACGAGCGCGATGTCATCGCGCTGAATGTGCGCGATCCCGGCGGTGTCGGGCGTGACCTGCAGGCGCGGTTCGTGCAGTCCGCGGAACTGCTCGAGAAGGGCGGCGTGCTGCGCAACTTCGGCCTGGCGCCCTGGCAACTGCCTGCCGTGATCGATGAACTGGTGGCCGGGGAGGCTGCGGAACGTGGCGGCCTGCGCAGCGGCGACCACATCCTCACCGCCGACGGCAAGCCGATCGCCGGCTGGAACGACTGGGTGGAGTACGTGCGCGCACGCCCGGAGCAGTCCATCCAGGTCGAAGTGCAGCGAGACGGTGCGACGAGCGTGCTGGAACTGGTACCCAAACGGGTGACCGAGGGTGGCACGGCACACGGTTTTATCGGTGCATCGGTGCGCCTGCCGGACGCCGGCCAGCATGCTACAATGCGCGTCGTTGTGCACCATGGACCGCTGGAGGCGTTGCCTGCGGCAGTCGGCAAGACCTGGGAAGTCACCACCCTGACCTTGCGTACGCTGTGGAAGATGCTGACCGGCAAGGCGTCGGTCGAGAACCTGAGTGGTCCCATCAGCATAGCCAGGTACGCGGGCGAGTCGGCCGCGGTGGGCCTGACGACGTTCCTGGCCTTCCTTGGCATCGTCAGCGTCAGTCTGGGTGTGCTGAACCTGTTACCGATACCGGTGCTGGACGGCGGCCACCTGCTGTACTACCTGGTGGAAATGGTCAAGGGCAGCCCGGTGTCCGAGGCGGCGCAACTGGCGGGGCAGAAGATCGGCATCTTCCTGCTGCTCATGCTGATGTCGTTGGCTTTCTACAACGATCTGGTACGACTGATTGACTGAATGAGAATAGGGATGTCTGTGAATCGTCTGCTCCTGGCGTGCCGTATAGTGCTGTTGTCGTTGCTTCTGAACGGGACCGCGCAGGCCTTTGCGCCTTTCACTGTCGAGGATATTCGCGTCGAGGGACTGCAGCGCATTTCCGCCGGCACGGTATTCAATTACCTGCCGGTCAAGATCGGCCAGAGCCTGGACAACGACGGCAGTGTTGCGGCCATCACCGCGCTGTTCAAGACCGGTTTCTTCGACGATGTCTACATGGAACGCGACGGCAGCGTGCTGGTGATATTCGTGCGGGAACGGGCCGCGATCAGCAGTATCGAGATCGAGGGTAACCAGGACCTGGA
>JBATJF010000030.1:0-1636 GCA_049668345.1 Gammaproteobacteria bacterium | reverse complement strand
GCGTTCTTCGCGATACGTTCATTCCATGTTCCCAATCGTGCGCTGCCCGGCAGGACAGTGCGGCGTCTATCGGGTGAAACGGCATGAATAACGAGTGCACACTTCCCCCGATGCATGATCCGGTCGCCGCTGCTGCCTCTGGCACCAATCCCGGCCTGTCGGTTTATCGTTTGCGGGTATACACACTCGGGCGATTTACCATCGTGTGCGAAGGGCGTCCGATGAGTTTTGGCCGCAAGTCGCCCGGTAAACCCCTGCAACTGCTGAAAGCGCTGATAGCCTCCGGTGGCCGGCAGGTGGCGGTTGCCAACCTTGCGGAGATCCTGTGGCCGGACAAGGAAGGTGACCTGGCTCAGCGCGCATTTGAAATTACCCTGCACCGCCTGCGCAAGCATCTCGGTGACGATCATTATCTGCTGATGGAAGACGGCAGGCTGACGCTGAACAGCGACCTCGCCTGGGTTGATGTCTGGGAATTCGAACGTCAGTCAACAGTGCTGCGTGGCCTGCTGTCACGCCCCGTGGACCGGAATGCCGAGGTCATGGTCCGTGCCATTGGTGACCGGCTGATGTACATGTACCAGGGTCATTTTCTTTCGCGTGAACCATCAAGCAGCTGGTCGGTATCGCTGGAAGAGCGTATCAGGAGCCGTTTTATCCATGGCATGCTGGCCCTGGGAAGATTCTGGGAAGAGCGGGGATTGCCTGAAATGGCGATACTCTGTTACGAAAAAGGGATTGTTGCGGACGACCTGGTCGAGACATTCTATCAGCGCCTGATGACATGTCTGGATATGACCGGCAGGCAGCCCGAGGCGATCGCCTGTTATCGACAATGCAGGCATGTTCTCTCCGTTGTACTCGGCCTGCAGCCGGCAGAAGAAACACAACATATCTATCACTCGATCATCTCGCATCGCCGGCTACAGGCCTCCTGACGCCTGCCGGCGTCCGCGGCTTGCCTTGGCTGCCGGCGTCCCGCGGAATCTGGTGTGTGTCTCCCGGCAGGGCCTTGCAGCAAGTGCATGCGCCACATAATCGATTTTCTTACCTGGGCATAACACTTGCCGTATGCCTCCCGGCATGGCCTCGCAGGGTATACTTTCGAGGCATGAACGATTTCCATTCCGGGGGATAACAGATGACTCTTGCTTCCTTCCTGTTTTTTACCGGTCTGGTGGCTGTTCTCACCTGGTGGCTGACGCGCAGGGACGACCACGCGACCAGCAAGGGTTATTTTCTCGCCGGAAGAAGCCTGACCTGGCCATTGATCGCCGGTTCGCTGCTGCTGACCAATCTCTCCACCGAGCAGATGGTCGGGCTCAACGGGGCCGCCTTTACGCATGGTCTTGCCGTCATGGTCTGGGAGGTCGTCGCTGTCATTGCGCTGGTCTGCATGGCACTGTTCTTTCTGCCGCGTTTTCTGCGCAGTGGCGTGTCGACCGTGCCGGAGTACCTGGAGATCCGCTTTGATCGTCAGACCCAGGTCATCACCAACCTGATTTTCCTGGTTGCCTATGCCGGGATCCTGTTGCCGATCATTTTATATACCGGCGCCACGGGGCTCATCGGCATCCTCGATGTACAGGCCATCCTTGGTCTTGAGTCGCACACCCAGACCCTGTGGATCATCGTC
>JBATJF010000029.1:0-9500 GCA_049668345.1 Gammaproteobacteria bacterium | reverse complement strand
GCGCGTGGCCATCGGCCGCGCGCTGGCGCACCGGCCCGACATCGTGATCGCCGACGAGCCAACCGCCTCGCTGGATCCGTTCGCCGCGGAAAAGGCCATGTCACTGTTTCTCTCGGTGGCGCAGGAGTTCAATTCGACGGTGATTCTCGCGAGCCACGCCTGGCGCAACGTCAAGGAGCTCGGGCTGCGGCGGCTGTCCCACCGCACCACGCATTCGAAGGACGGCAAGCTGACGGAAACGGTGGTCAGCGGCTAGGCTAGGAGCCTGTCTGAGTCATGATGAACCTACTGCGAAAGCGCCACGACGGCCCATATGCACGCAAATTCTCGTCAAATAGCGCCCACTATTCTCCTCGAAATTGCGTACATCTGTTCTCGCCGTGCCACTTTCTCGCGACGGCCCCCATGACTCAGTCAGGCTCCTGCCCGGGTTTCGCACGGGACGGCGGGGAGTGATGCAGATGCAGGGACAGGTTCAACCACAGATGAAGACACAAGACTCGATCCGTTCTGAAAACCTGTCCTCGTTCCGGGCGTGCGTCATGCAACAGCCCCTCCCGGACATCCGCGCTGCGTCATGATCAAGAACAAGTTCAGGATCCTGCGACTGGCGAGCCGGGACTACCTCCACGAGTGGCAGATGTCGGTGTGTTTTGTGCTCGGGCTGGCGGCGGTGCTTGGCCCCATGCTGGTGCTGTTCGGTCTCAAGTTCGGCATCGTCGGTGCGATGATGGACCGCCTGATCGAAGACCCGGGCAACCGCGAAATCCGCCCCGTGGGGAGCGGGCGTTTTGAGCAGAATTGGCTGGATGACGTGCGCAGCAAGCCCGAGGTCGTCTTCCTGGTGCCGCGTACACGCAGCATTGCGGCGACCATCGAACTGTCCAGTCCACAGCAGGTATCCCGCATCGTGCCGGTGGAACTGATTGCCTCCGGCAGCGGTGATCCGCTGCTTGCGCCGGGTGCTCCGTTGCCGGAGGGGCTCGACCGGGTGGTGCTCTCGCGCAGCAGTGCCAACAAGCTGGCCGTCGGTGAGGGTGACGTGCTGGATGGTAGTCTTGCCCGGCACTTCCGGGGGCAGCTGGAACGTGTACACCTGCCCCTGACGGTCGTGGCCATTGCACCGGAGGGGGCGTTTGCGCGCGATGGTGCCTTTGTCTCGGTAAGGTTGCTGGAGGCACTGGAGGATTTTCGCGACGGGCGGGCGGTGCCCGAGTTCGACTGGAGCGGCCTGCCCGCTGACGGCCAGCGCAGTTATGCGGGTTTCCGGCTCTATGCGCGTTCCATCCATGACGTGGCGGGCCTGCGCGATGGATTCGCCGCCATTGGCGTCGAGGTACATACACGGGCGGCAGAAATCGCAACGGTGCAGCGCATGGACCGCAACCTGACCGTCATCTACTGGGCCATTGCGGCGATCGGCCTGGTGGGATTCTCGCTGTCGCTGGGCGCCAGTCTGTGGGCCAATGTCGAACGCAAACGCAAGCAGCTGTCGATTCTGCGGCTGGTGGGATTCCGCACCCGGGACATTGTATGGTTTCCGATGGTGCAGTCGCTGTTCACCGCCATGCTGGGCTGGGTGCTGGCTGTGGCTATCTACTACGCAACGGCAGTGGTTATCAATAGCATGATGTCTGATCAACTGGAGGCGGGTCAGCAGGTCTGCCGGCTGTTGCATATTCACTATCTCATTGCCCTTGGACTGACGTGCAGTGCCGCAGTGATAGCAGCAGGCCTGGCGGGCACGCGCTCGGCGCGTATCGAACCCTCCGAAGGCCTGCGCGAAATCTAGCGATGCTTAGGCGGCCTCGCATGCGCGAAGACCGGTGGCACGAATGAATCTACCACCGCCTTTTTCCCTGGAGTTGCATACACCTGAAAGCTTGAGAATCAACGAGATTCAATTTTTCCGGGCGCGCATCAGACGGAGACGGCTGAAGTCGCCAGGTGCTAGAATGACCGCCTGTTGCCCTTGACGGTTTTAGCAGCACTCCTTATCCGAGGCCTGTTCGATTCGCATGACCCAGAACCCCGTTCGCATCCGCGAAATTCCCTATAACTACACCTCGTTCTCCGATCGCGAGATCGTGATCCGTTATCTCGGTATGGATATGTGGGAGGTGCTCAACGAACTGCGCGGTTCACGCAGGACGGGCCGTTCGGCACGCATGCTGTTCGAGGTGCTGGGCGACATGTGGGTCATCGACCGGAATCCCTATATCCAGGACGATCTCCTCGACAACAGGAAGCGCTGGGGATCCCTGGTGCACGCGCTGCATCATCGGCTGGACCAGGTCGTCGCGCGCGCCGAAGACAATGCACAGGCGCTCGCACTGATGGCGCGGGCGCGCGAGGTGGTCCAGTGCTTCGAGGCCTGGTTTCCGCAGGCGCAGGAATTGCGCCGGCGTATCCGCCGCCGCCTGGGGCGGGTCACCCGCGCCGACAATATCGACTTCGGCGGCCTGGCGCGGGTTTCGCACGCCACCGATGCCACCGACTGGCGTGTCGAAATGCCGTTCGTCGTCGTGAGTCCGGATACGGAAGACGAGGTCTGTGCGGTGGTTGCCGCCTGCATCGAACTGGGCCTGACCATCATCCCGCGTGGCGGCGGAACCGGTTATACCGGCAGTGCCGTGCCGCTCTCCGGCAACAGCGCGGTGATCAACACCGAAAAACTCGAGACCCTGGGCCCGGTCGAGCTGCGCCGTCTCGAAGGCGTCGACCGCGAAGTCGCCACGGTGCGCACCGGCGCCGGGGTGATCACGCGCCGCGTCGCAGAACAGGCCGAGGCGGCCGGTTACGTGTTCGCGGTCGACCCGACCTCGCAGGATGCCTCCACCATCGGCGGCAATGTGTCCATGAACGCCGGCGGCAAGAAGGCGGTGCTCTGGGGTACCACGCTTGACAACCTGGTGTCCTGGCGCATGGTAACACCGCAGGCAGAGTGGCTGGAGGTCGAGCGCCTCGACCACAATCTCGGCAAGATCCACGACCAGGCGACAGTGACGTTCCGCATCACCCGTTATGAACGCGACGGGCGCACGTCCATCGGCGAAGCCGGGCTGCTGCAGATGCCCGGTGCCGCGCTGCGCAAACAGGGACTGGGCAAGGACGTCACCGACAAGTTCCTCGGCGGCCTGCCCGGTATCCAGAAGGAAGGCTGCGACGGTCTGATCACCTCGGCGGTGTTCGTACTGCATCGCATGCCGGCGTTCACCCGCACCCTGTGCCTGGAATTCTTCGACAGCGACCTGCACCGTGCAGTACCGGCCATCATCGAAACCAAGGATTATCTGGATGCGCGCGACGATGTGCTGCTGTCCGGCCTGGAGCATCTCGACGAACGCTACGTCCGGGCGGTGAGCTACAGCACCAAGGCGCCCCGGCGCGAGTTGCCGAAAATGCTGTTGCTGGTCGATGTGTCGGGCGACAACGAAGACGCGGTGGCCGATGCCTGTTCTGTTGTCGTGCGCATGGCCAATGCGCGCGGTGCCGAGGGTTTTATCGCCGTCAGCCCGGAGGCGCGCCGGCGTTTCTGGCTGGACCGTGCCCGTACCGCCGCCATCGCTGCGCATACCAATGCCTTCAAGATCAACGAGGACGTGGTGATTCCGCTGGACCGTCTCGCGGAATATGCGGAAGGGATCGAGCGTATCAACATCGAGTATTCGACGCGCAACAAGCTGACGATGATCGACGCGGTGCTGGACTATCTGGGCGGGGACCTGCCCGAACTCCGCGCCGGCATGGAATTCGAGGACAGCGCGGAGAATCGCGCCATCGTCTCCGCCAAGGTAGAGGCGGCGCGCCGCCACCTGCGCAAGGTCGCGGAATACTGGCGCACGCTGCTGGAGGACCTCGACCAGGCAGCGGCAACACACGCGACACTGCTGCCGGAGAGTTTGCGCGAAAACATCCGCACCGGCGATTCCCTGTTGGCCATGCTGCTGCGCCGCGAGTTACGCATTTCCTGGCGGCATGAGGTGGAACGCCCCCTGAAGGAGATCTTTGCAGGGCGTGAATGGGATGGTGTCACAATGCGGCTGGATGCGGTCCATAAACGCATCCGTTCCAGCCGCCTGTTCGTGGCCACGCATATGCACGCCGGTGACGGCAATGTGCATAGCAACATTCCGGTCAACTCCAACGATTATCAGATGCTGCATGAAGCGGAACGCATCGTCGATCGCGTGATGGCGCTGGCCACTGCGCTGGGCGGTGTTATCTCCGGCGAGCACGGTATCGGGATCACCAAGATCCGCTACCTGGATGCGGCGGTCATCGATGCCTTCACTGCCTACAAGCAGCAGGTCGATCCGGAAAACCATTTCAATGCCGGCAAGCTGCTGGCCGGTTCCGGCCTGGATAATGCCTATACCCCCTCGTTGCGCCTGGTGCAGCAGGAGGCGTTGCTGCTGGAAGAGAGCGAGCTGGGCGACCTCAACGACGACATCCGCAACTGCCTGCGCTGCGGAAAATGCAAACCGGTGTGCAACACCCACATACCGCGCGCGAACCTGCTGTATTCGCCGCGCAACAAGATACTGGCCACCGGTCTGATCATCGAGGCCTTTCTCTACGAGGAACAGACCCGTCGCGGTATTTCCATCCGTCATTTCGACGAGATGAACGATGTGGCCGATCATTGCACGGTCTGCCACAAGT
Organism: Gammaproteobacteria bacterium; assembly: GCA_049668345.1. Lineage (GTDB taxonomy): Bacteria > Pseudomonadota > Gammaproteobacteria > UBA9214 > UBA9214 > UBA9214. Next base: position 4,835 of record JBATJF010000029.1, on the reverse strand, counting down.
GCCTCAGTCCCTGCCCGGTCAACATCGACTTCGGTGATGTCTCCATCCGCATGCGGAATATCCTGCGCGCGCGCGGCCAGAAACGTTCCAGTCCGATGACCTGGGCGGCCATGGCCTTCCTCAACATCACCGACCCGCGCAGCATAAAACTGGTGCGCAAGGCGATGATCGAGTGGGGTTACAAGGGACAGCGGCTCGCCTGCCAGGTTGCCAGGCGTCTGGGGGTCGACAGCCGTGGCAATGTGCCCCGGGCAACCACCGGTGCCATGCCCGTCAATGCGCAGCTCGTCAATTTCGTGAAGAAGCCGATGCCCGGCGGCCTGCCGACCCGGACCCTGCGTGCGCTGCTGGGGGTCGAGGACAGCAAGCTGGTGCCGATCCTGCGCGACCCGGCCCGGGTCACCGATGAATCCGATGCCGTGTTCTATTTTCCCGGGTGCGGTTCGGAACGGCTGTTCAGCCAGATCGGCCTGGCCACGCTGGCCATGCTCTATGAGGTCGGCGCCCAGACCGTACTGCCGCCGGGTTATCTGTGCTGCGGTTATCCGCAGACCTCGGGGGGCGATGGCGAACGCGGTCGCAAGATGAGCACCGACAACCGGGTCCTGTTTCACCGGGTGGCGAACACGCTCAATTACATGGACATCAAGACCGTGATCGTCTCCTGCGGGACCTGCATGGATCAGCTCATGGGATACGAGTTCGACAGGATATTCCCCGGTTGCCGGCTGCTCGACATCCACGAATACCTGATGGAAAAGGGTGTGAGCAGCGAGGGCGTGGGTGATGTCCAGTACCTGTATCACGACCCCTGTCACACGCCCATGAAGACCTACAGTCCCACGGGCGTGGCGGCAAAATTGCTCGGGCAGGACGTAACGCTGTCGGACCGGTGCTGCGGCGAGGCCGGTACCCTTGCGGTGTCGCGCCCGGACATCTCGACGCAGGTCCGCTTCCGCAAACAGGAAGAACTCCAGCAGGGGATCAACAGCCTCACCGGCGCTGACCGCGCCGTCGCCGGCAACGTGAAAATACTCACCAGTTGCCCGGCCTGCCAGCAGGGCCTGTCGCGCTACGTCAACGATACCGGTCTGGAGACCGATTACATCGTGGTGGAACTGGCGAACCGCCTGCTCGGCAAGCAGTGGCAACAGGATTTCATTGAGCGGGTGAAGCACGGTGGTATCGAGCGGGTACTGCTGTAGACCGGCCATCTGGATGGCTGTAGCGTTCGCGGACGCGGTCCGCACCTGCAGGTGTGACTGATTGTTGTAGGAGCGCAGATATGCGCGAACAGCGGTGGCACGACGTTCGCGGGCGCGGTCCGCTCCTGCACAGGTTTCCGATGTCAATGAACAGGGGGTTGTCATGACAGATTCGACACGTCTCGCCGTCGTCACCGGTGCCTGGCGCGGGCTTGGGCTGGAGACCTGCCGGCAGCTCGCCGGAAAGGGTATCCGGGTCATTCTGACGGCGCGTACGGCCGACAAGGCCGAAGCGTCGGCGCGCACACTGCAGGCGCAGGGACTGGATGTCATCCCGCACACGCTGGATGTCACCGACGCAGATTCCGTGAACGCCCTGGCGCATTACCTCGAGGAAAGGTTCGGGCGTCTGGATATACTGGTGAACAATGCCGGCATATTCGTCGATACCTATCCACCCGACGCAGGTTCCAGCGTGTTCGATGCCGACTTCGAAAAGATACGGCAATCGATGGAGACCAATGCCTATGGCGCGTTGCGTGTCGCGTGTGTGCTGATACCCCTGATGAAGGGCCGGGGTGCAGTGGTCAACGTATCGTCGGGCATGGGCCAGCTGTCGGATATGAACGGCTGCTGCCCGGGGTACCGGCTGTCGAAAACGGCGCTGAACGCGGTAACCCGCATTCTCGCCGATGAACTCAGACACACGGACGTCAAGGTCAATTCCGTCTGCCCCGGCTGGGTGCGCACCCACATGGGCGGTGAGGGCGCCGAGCGCAGTGTCGAAGAGGGTGCTGCCGGCATCGTCTGGGCAGCGAGCCTGTCCGACGACGGCCCCAGCGGCGGCTTCTTCCGCGACGGCAAGACGATACCCTGGTAATGATGTCAGTTGGCCGCGCTGCGGGTGGTGGTTGCACGCGCCGTTTAGGTGCGGATGTTCCCATTGCAGCATTGCAAGGCGTTACACATAAGCTACAGTTATCACATCAAGCCAGGGTGCGGGATGTTGAGGCTGATCCATCCGTGCCAGAAACATTTGATGCCATTGTTGCCGGGAGGAGGGCAGGTGTGAAGAAGATCAGGGAAGTGTTGAATTCCAAGGGTCGTGATGTACTGTCGATTGCACCGGATGCCACGGTATACGAAGCCGTTACTCTCATGGCCGGGAAGGGGGTCGGGGCGCTGCTGGTGATGGAGGGTGACAGGCTCGTCGGCCTGATGGGCGAAAGGGATTGTCTGTGGAAGGTGATGCTGGAAGACAGATCACCGCGAGAGACACGTGTCAGGCAATTAATGGCGAAAAATATTCTCTGCGCCACACCGGAGCAAACGGTGGAGGAAGGGATGGCCTTGATGACCGATAAAAGAATCCGCCATCTACCGGTCGTCAAGGGAGACCGGGTGGAAGGCATCATTTCCATCGGCGACCTGGTCAAGGCGATTATTGCCGAACAGCAGTTTGTGATCGAGCAGCTGGAGCACTACGTTACCAGCTGACCCGGGGCTGAATGCGCTCCAGGACCGTACCTGTCCGAATTCGATTCCCCGAAAAAGCAATCTTCCCCCCGATCGGGCAGGCAAGTGAATCAATTCAGGCGAGCTGCATTCCTTCTGATGGCAAGGCTGCTGGCCGAATGAATTCGGCCCTACAGGCCTGATCGAGTCGAATGAACTCGACCCTGCTGTAGGGTCGAATTCATTCGACCAGCGGATGTTTCATCCGAGGCTGCCATCACCGTGACCACGACCAGGAACATCAGCCGCTAACGGTTGCCGGCATAGCCGCTGAGCTCCAGGTAACCTCTGCCAGCGTGACTGCCGGATACATCGACCGCGCCTTCCCAGTAACGCACGCTGTGATCCATCTGCTGATCATCGATCAATGCCTGCACTTCAAGATCCAGCTGAAACCCGGCCGCCTGCAGGCGCCAGCCTACCGGATAGCGCGCCCCGTCTTCGGCCTGCCAGTAACGCAAGGGCGTGAGCTTTACCTGGTCGGGCAGCAGGGTGCGAACGCTGCCGTCTTTTTCCACCAGGCTGCCACGGCTGTACGGGTGCGCCTCACCCTGCCTGGTGCGCAGCTGGTAGTACATCACCTCGCGGCCATCATCCAGTTGCAGGGCAAACCAGTCCCAACCGGCCTGGTCCCTGTCGAGCGCGGAGCTGGACCACTCGCGATCCATCCACGAATCGCCCTGCACGCTGTAGACCGTATCGCCGATGCGCAGCTCGCCGCGTGTCGGCAGACGCGTATAGGAATAGTAGTAAGAGGCATTGCCGGGCGCAGCACTCTTGCGCGACAATCCGTGATCGCCCTGCAGGACCAGTGGCTTGTTGCCTGACTGCAGTTGCAGCGACAAACCGGTGCCCTCGTCCTGCGCCGACACGGTCAACGGAAACAGGCCGGTATCCGCATGCATCGACCAGGGCCCCAGCCACACTTCAAACGGCGCCACGCTGGCGCCGGCGAGGCCTGCCGCCGCGCGTGCAAAACGTTCGGCCGAATAATGCCTGGCTTCATCGATGTCGCTGATCGCCATGTGCCCCATGTAGATCTGGCTGGTTCGCCACGCCGAATCCTTCGCAGGTTCCCCGGGGCGCAGCCCGACACGAAACAGCGTGAACTGGTAACCGAACCGACGCCCGTTTCCGCTCTGCAGATTACCCGTCAGGTACCACCACTCGGTGGCGAATTCGGGATGTGCGCCGTGATCCTGCGGGAACCGGAACTCCCGTGGTTCAAACGCACGCGCAAAACCGGGACCGGGTTCCGCTCCCAGCACCTGGTCCACGCGCACCGCCGGCGCGGTCGCCGGCGGCCCTGTTTCGCAGGCCGATACCAGCAACGCCAGCAACAGCAGCAGAAAGCGCACGGTCAGTCTTCCCTCAGTTGCGGTGCCGGATCACGATGTGCGGAATGCCATGCCGGGTAGACAGCGGCAAGCCCCGCCGCCAGCAGTCCGACCAGCAGCGTCTGCAGCAGCAGGCCGCTATCCACGCTGAATGGCATGGTCCAGCCGAATGCACGCCGCTGCACCGACTGGATCAGGACCCACGCCATGAGCACACCGGTGGGAATCGCCACACACGCGGCCAGCAGTCCCATCAGCAAGGACTCGCCGCCGATCAGTCCGGCGATCTGGCCGCGTGTCAGGCCCAGCGCACGCAACACGGCATACTCCCTGGCGCGTTCGAGCTGCAGCGCCATCAAGGCACTCAACACACCGATAAACGCGACCATCAGGGACACGGCGCGCAACACTTCGGTGATACGGAAGGTGCGGTCGAAGACGGCCATGGATTCGTCCAGTATGGCGCCTGCGGGCGTCAGTACGATAGCGTGGCGCGCGGCGAGTTCACTCACGTCGCGGCGCATTTTTTCCACATCGCCGTTACGCGCAAACAGGGACAGCGTGTTGACCTGCTGCTCGGGCCAGTACGTGCGGTAGACGGTTTCGTCCAGAAAGATGCGGCCGTGTTCGCTGGCATAGTCGCGGAATACAGCGGCCACCTGAACGGCCAGGGGGCCTTTGGGTGTTGGCAGTTCCAGGCGCGAGCCGGGCGTCAGGCCGAGGTGGTAGGCCAGTGGTTCGGAAACCAGCACCGCACCCCTGTCAAATTCCTTCCATG
>JBATJF010000028.1:0-8104 GCA_049668345.1 Gammaproteobacteria bacterium | reverse complement strand
CATCCGCTGTTGCAGCTGCTGGTCACGCAGGGCTACCCGGCCTTCGCGCGGGCGGCACTCGAGGAACGCAAGGCGGCCCGCCTGCCGCCGCTGACCCACCTGGCCCTGCTGCGTGCCGAGGCACCCGACGCCAGTGAGCCGGTACAGTTTCTCGACGGCGTGCAGGAACGCATCGCTGCCGCCGGCGTCGCCGGTGTGGAGGCCTGGGGACCGGTCCCGGCCACCATGGAGCGGCGCGCCGGGCGCTACCGGGCCCAGCTGCTGCTGCAATCCGACCAGCGCGGCAACCTGCAGCGGCTGCTGGGCATCCTGGTGCGGCAGCTGGAGCAGGACCGCGCCACGCGCCGGGTGCGCTGGTCGGTCGATGTCGACCCGGCGGATACCTATTGACCGGTTGCAAGATACCCGGCGGGCCGGATAATAGCCGGCTTGGTTTAACCGGACCCGTCTATTTGGGTAGGAGCGGACCGCGTCCGCGATCTTTTTCCTGCTATGACAGAGATCGCGCTTGCGAAGCGCTCCTACAGGCATCTTGAAGGATCAACGGGATCAGAAACGGCCCACCACAGTGCATATCAGGATTACGTGAAAGAACATATCGCCAGCATACTGGCCGACGCGGTGTACCGGTTGCAGATCGCCGGCTCGCTGCCGTCCGAAGACCTGCCGGATATCCAGGTCGAGCGCACGCGCGAGCGTGCACACGGTGACTTCGCGACCAATTTCGCCATGCTGCTGGCGAAGCCGGCACGGCGCAAGCCGCGCGAACTGGCCGAGTTGCTGGTGGCCGCCATCGAGCCCGGCGCCGGAATCAGCCGGGTCGAGATCGCCGGCCCCGGCTTCATCAACTTCTACCTGGGTGCCAACGCCTGGCACGGCGTGGTACACGACGCACTGGAGCACGGCGCCGGGTTTGGCCGCAGCAAGCACGGCGCGGGGCAGCGCGTGCAGGTCGAATTCGTCTCCGCCAATCCCACCGGGCCGCTGCACGTCGGGCATGGCCGCGGCGCGGCCTACGGCGCCGCCGTCGCCGACCTGCTCGAGGCCATCGGGTTCGACGTGCACCGCGAATACTATGTGAACGATGCCGGCCGCCAGATGGACATCCTCGCCGCCAGCGTCTACCTGCGTTACCTCGAACTGTGTGGCGACACCGTGGTGTTCCCGGCCAACGGCTACCAGGGCGACTACGTTTGGGACATTGCGGCCACGCTGCACCGCGAAGGCGGCGACGTGCTGCGTCACCCGGTGGGCGTGGTGTTCGAGGGTGTACCGCCCGACGCGCCGGCCGGCGGCGACAAGGAAGAACACATCGACGGCCTGATCGAACGCATCAAGGATCTGCTCGGCGCCAGTAACTACCGCCACGTCTTCGACGAGGGACTTGGCGCCATTCTCGACGACATTCGCCGCGACCTCGGGGAATTCGGCGTGACCTACGACGAGTGGTTCTCGGAACGCTCGCTGACCGAAAGCAACGCGGTCATGCGCTGCATGGACCGGCTGCGGGACAGCGGCCACGTCTACGAAAAGGATGGCGCACAGTGGTTCCGTTCCACTGACTACGGCGACGAGAAGGACCGCGTCATCGTGCGCGACAACGGCCAGACCACCTACTTTGCCTCCGACATCGCCTATCACGCCAACAAGCTGGAGCGCGGCTACCACCGCGTTATCGACATCTGGGGCGCCGATCACCACGGCTACGTGCCGCGTGTGAAGGCCGCGCTAAGCGCGCTGGGCGACGATCCCGGCCGGCTCGATGTGCTGCTGGTGCAGTTCGCGATCCTTTACCGCCATGGCGAGAAGGTGCAGATGTCGACGCGCTCCGGCGAATTCGTCACGCTGCGCGAACTGCGCCACGAGGTCGGCAACGATGCCGCGCGCTTCTTCTACGTCATGCGCAAGTGCGAACAGCACATGGACTTCGACCTGGACCTCGCCAAATCAGAGTCCAACGACAACCCGGTGTACTACATCCAGTACGCTCATGCGCGCGTGCGCAGCGTGTTCCGCCAGCTTACCGAAAAGCAGCTGCACTGGGACCAGGCCGCGGGCCTGGCCGCACTCGACACGCTTGTCGAGGCGCACGAGGATGCGTTGCTGGTCAATCTGTCGCGATACCCCGAAGTCCTGGAAAGCGCGGCGCTCAACCACGAGCCGCACCAGCTGACGCACTACCTGCGCGAACTGGCTAACGATTTCCATACCTATTACAACGCGCACAAATTCATCATCGATGACGACGGCCTGCGCAACGCGCGCCTGGCGTTGATCGAGGCGACCCGGCAGGTGATCGAAAACGGGCTGCGGCTGCTGGGCGTGTCCGCGCCGGACAGCATGTAGGCCGGCACAGCATGGCACGCGATTACAAGCACCGCGCCCGCGACCGCAGGAAGAAATCCGGGCTCTCGCCCTGGGTGGGCGTGGCCTCCGGCCTGCTGATCGGCCTGTTCGTCGCCTTCCTGGTCTACATCAGGATGCAGGCCCCGCCGGTGCAGCAGGTGTTCGTCAAGGAGACCCTTCCGACACCGCAACAGCAGCCGGCCGAAGCCGTACGCGAGGCGCCCGGGGACGGCACCCGGGCGCCAGCGCCGCCGCCCAAGCCACGCTTCGATTTCTACACCCTGCTGCCGGAAATGGAGGTGCTCGTACCGGAACAGGAAATTACCGGCAAACCCGAACAGGGCGTGCCGCAGGTCGAGGCGCCCGGCACCTATTTCCTGCAGGTCGGTTCATTCCGCAACAGTGAACAGGCCGACCGCTTCAAGGCCGAACTGGCCCTGCTCGGCCTGGAGACCAGCATCCAGAAAGTCACCATCGACAACAAGACCACGTGGCACCGCGTGCGCGTCGGCCCGTTCAGCGAGCTCGATGCCCTGAACAAGACCCGCCGCCTGCTCAAGCAACGCGGCGTGGAGAGTACGCTGGTCAAAGTCACCGGTTAACGGCGCGATTGCGGTCCGTTCGGAAAAACATCGTGCTTGCAAAGAGCTTCTGCAACAACACAACCCCCGCAGGAGCGGACCGCGTCCGCGATCTTTTATAAAACAAAAACCGTATCCCGCAAAGGATACATACCTACATGATCAACCAATCCTGCCCGCAACGGATTGGCAATAATATAACGCGCAGTATCCAACACTGATTCCTCGCTACGCAACGCACGATCATGGAAACCGCGCTGCCAAACAGAATATCCCTGTCTGTGCAGAGTAGTATTTGCCTGCCGCGCTGAATGTCGTTTCATTCCACCCACGACACTGGACAAAGAAATATTTCCGACAGGAGAAAACATCCAATGAACATGATCGGGCATGACAACAAAGGCCATGGTTTCTGATAAGCCATGCCGATCTGCACGCATTATCTCGTGCACCACTACACGACCGATCTGAAAATCACCAAAAAGCGGTTGCCTATTTGCGGTTACCGTAGTTACCAGATAAACCTGGCCCTGGCAGGAGATTCGCCCCTTTCTCAGACTGCGCCCATGTATTGAAAGATACATACAGCAAGTCAACCATTGACCGCACGGACAAGCCATTCACACCATTCTGATTACACTGTAGGAGCGGACCGCGTCCGCGATCTTTTTGAGTAACACATCGCGCTTGCGAAGCGCTCCTACAACAATAGAGATACCGGGGGGCGTCAATCGTCCTTCTTTTTCAGCAGGTCGGCGAGGCCGGCCAGCGCCTTGTGCGACGTCTGCAGGCCATCACTGACCGCACCACCCGCGGCCGGCTCCAGCTGTTCCAGGTAGCGCGCGTGTTCGTTATCGTGGCAATACAGGCACAGCAACTCCCAGTTGCTGCCGTCGGACGGGTTGTTGTCGTGATTGTGATCGCGGTGATGCACGGTCAGTTCGTGCAGGTTGGCGCGGGTGAACTCGCGCGAGCAGCGTCCGCACACCCAGGGATAGAGTTTGAGCGCCTGTTCCCGGTACCCGGCCTCGCGTTGCGCACGGCTTTGCCGCGCCCTTGCCACGACCGAGTCCAGCTTGCCGTTACCGGGTTTTCTGTCCCGCGTCATACACCGTGCTTCATTTGAGGGGTTTGCAGTTGTCCGCGCGCAGCCAGAGCGCACTGCAATCGTCACCGACAGGCAGGGCCCTGGTGTCTTCCGCTATCAGGCACACCGATTCACCCTTTTTTACGACCGTATTGCCGTCCCAGCTGATGTCTTCCCTGATGGTATGCACCTCGATGACGCCCACCGGTATGGTGTAATCCCGGTACCTGACGGTATCCCCGATCCTGATGATATCGCCCTCGTGCTCCACCACGCCGACCATCCCCGATTTGCAGGACTGGTCCTTTCCCTGGCGCGCGTGTCTCAGCAGCACGATCTTGCCCCCGGAAACGTTAACCTCGTGTGCCGCCGCTGTGTCGTATTCGATGGCGGTTACGGGCTGGCCAAGCAGCAGGCCGGCCAGCACGGCAGCACCCGGAATCTTGCCTGTCATTGTTATCTCTCCTGTCTTTCTGACTGACACCGGATCACCCTGGCATACCCCGGCGCGTATTGCACCCGGCAAGATGTCCGGGCGTCCAGCACTAGGGCAATGCGGCGGGATGCGTGAACACGTAGTCGTTGTCTTTCACCGGGGTATGACAGCCGAAACATTCCTGCACAAAACCGGCGTCCTTGCCATGCGGTACCTGCTCAATCCCCTTCCAGCGCGCAAAACCCCAGCCGCCGGTTTCCCGGTACCTGTCCGCGTCCTTGATCATGAATTCGGCATGCACGAATTCGCCGGGCACCGTCGCCTGCGGCCAGGACGGGTGCGCGGCATCCTTCCACACCAGCTTGCCGAGGATGGCGCCGTCCGGCCACGGCCTGGTCTCGCCGGCACGGGCCGCCGCCACGGCCGCGTCATTACCGAGGATCACGCGCAGGGTATTGTTGTCGGTGCGGTGTGAAGAGCCGATCACGCGCCAGTCCCGGTAGCCTTCCGGCAGCTGGATACCGTTCGGCGCCGGTGCGGGCACCCCGCCGGCGCACACGGCACCGGCCAGCAGCATCGCCGGCAATACGCTGGTATTCCTGATATTCATCGATTATCTCCCTCTGTTGTCTCCTGCCGCGCACGCCGGCAGGCCAGCATCGCCAGCCGCCCGGCATCCGCCTGCACGTAAAAGTATGACCGGCAATACCCGGTAAAAATCCACACCCCTGCCGGCCGCGCTCAATCCTCAAGCTTCTTGTGCAGCCGCACCGGCTCGGCCAGGCGCTTGCGCATGCGCAGGTTGAGCATTTCGACGGCGACCGAGAACGCCATGGCGAAATAGATATAGCCCTTGGGCACGTGCACGTCGAAGCCCTCCACCATCAGGGTCACACCCACCATGATCAGGAACGACAGGGCGAGGATCTTGATAGTCGGGTGTTCATCGACGAAATCGCCGATCGGTTTGGCGGCGAACAGCATGACGACCACGGACAGGATGATGGCGATCGCCATGATCGAGACATGACTGGCCAGGCCCACGGCGGTGATCACCGAGTCCAGCGAAAAGATAATATCCAGTACCGCAATCTGGAACAGCACCGCACCCATACCCGCTACCGCGCCACCGGCTTGTGTGTGTTCGGTTTCGCCCTCCAGGCTGTTGTGGATTTCGAAGGTCGCCTTGGCCAGCAGGAACAGACCGCCGCCGATCAGGATGATATCGCGCCCGGAGATCGCCTCGCCGAGTACGGTGAACCAGGGCTCGGTCAGGCCGACCACCCAGGCAATGGAGAACAGCAGTCCGAGCCGCGTAAGCATGGCCAGCGCCAGCCCGATTGTGCGCGCGAAGTTGCGCTGATGTACCGGCAGCCGCCCCACCAGGATCGAGATAAAGATGATGTTGTCGATCCCGAGCACAATTTCCAGGGCCGTGAGTGTGCCCAGTGCAATCCAAGCCTCGGGACTGGAAAACCATTCAAACATCTGCTGACTCCCTCGTATTGCTGGTTGGAGGTGCTGTTACGATACGCCGTTCTTTACTGCCGGCATGCCCGTGCTGAACAGCACCGGCGCGGCGGCGATGCGCGCGCACAGCCTGCCCTGGCGGTGGTGCGGTGCCCAGTTGAGCAGGAACGTTGCCAGTGCATTCCACAGCGCCACCCAGGCGGCGACGGTCAACCCCTCGGCAAACACCCGCGCGACGACCGATTCGCTGTGCTCGATGTACAGGTTTGTCCTGACCGCGAGGGTCAGGATCGCCAGGCCCGCCAGCAGCAGGATAAACGAAGCCCGGAACATACGCTTGATTTCACGGGTTTCCAGGTGTCCGAGATAGTTGAAATAGGTGCTGATACTCTGGCACACACGTGACGTGCCTTCCTCGTCGACCGGTTTTGCGAAACTGAAACGGATGCCGAACGGCTCCTTGCCGATCTCGCGCGCCGACTCGACCAGGTATTCGACCAGGTCCGGCTCCAGGTCCTTTTTCAGAAAGTGCGCGGTGTTGTCAAAATCACTGTACAGTTCCTCGAGCCGGTTGGCGGCGATATCGATGATCACCATGCCCTCGTCGGAGCGTGAGTAGCGATCGAGAATATGCGTATCCATGCCGGCTCTTCCAGTCTGCTCAACAGTGCGCAGATAGTAAACCGGATGAACGACATAGTACATTGGCGCAACACCCTGCAGTGGACACGGCAGGACAGCCGGCGGGTCTGCGTTAATGTGTTGTCAGCAGCAGCTTCACCGCCAGCCCGCCCAGCACCACCCCCGCCACACGCCGCATCAGCAATTGTGCCGCGGGCGTACGGCCAAGCCACGCGCCCAGCCGGCCTGCCAGCAATGCAATCACACCGAATACCAGCAGCGTCGCCAGCATGAACAGGGCACCCAGCAGCACGATCTGGCCGGCGACCGGCCCGTGTGCCGGACTCGCGAATTGCGGCAGGAAGGCGAGAAAGAACACCGCCACCTTGGGATTGCTCACGTTCATGATGATGCCGCGCCGGTAATACCCGGCGGCCGTCAGGCGGGCGGCCGGGCGTGCGCCGTCGCCTTGCGTATCAGCACGAAATGCCCGCCAGGCAAGGTACAACAGGTACAGCGCACCGAGTAATTTCAGGATATTGAAGGCAGTGGCGGATGCCAGCACCAGTGCGGCGATGCCGAACGCGACCGCGGCGGTATGCACCAGCAAACCGGTGCACAGCCCGAGGGTGATGCAAAGGCCGGCATTGCGGCCATACAGCGCCGACTGTGCCAGCACGAACAGGTTGTCCGGGCCGGGCGCCAGCGCCAGCAGCACGGAGGCAATGAAAAACGTCAACAGCGCGTCGACGGGTGGCATGCGCGCCCTACCTGCCGCTACGGGAGGTAGTCGGCATCCGGCCAGGCCGCCTGGATTTCCCACGCCTGCTGTTCGGCAGTGAAACGCTCCCAGGTAATGCCATTGACATCGGTTTCCACCGTAAACGCCTCGCACGCATCATCTTCCCAGCCCAGGTGCCTGAGCTGGCCGGCCGTGCCAGCGGCAACCCGGCGTATGGACAGGTTGATCGTGTCCGTGCGCCACAACGCATAGTCACCGGACACCACGACGACCGGCGCCGCCCCGAGCCGCCGGGTGTAGTCCGTCACCGAGGCGGCGATATCGGTCACGCCGATGGCAATGTGGATTCTGCGCATATGTCGTTCATCTTTTTCATCCTCGGTTAGCCGGATGATTCATCTTTTGTCTTCACGGTGCAACCGGGTGGCCGGATGGACCAGGGAATCTTTCTGCTTGAAAAAATAGCCACGGAAGCACACGGAAATACACGGAAAAACAACAAGACAGCGTTTTTTCTAATTGAATGTTATGGAGAAACTTGTTTCCGTGCAGGTAATGTGAATGGAAATGCCACTGCCCTGGCCTGTTCTGTCACGCAGCCAGACTCGATTCGATATCATCCTCACGCTCAGCGTGACAAAGGCAATGCCTTATTAATCCGGTTCTTCCCCAAATCGAGTGGGTAGATTTCCGTTGTAGATACCATCTCCCTCAGTTGCCCACAACCAGCCGATCAGGCAAGTTGAGGCGAATAGGGTGCCTGGTGTTTCAGCACCCCGAAACAGATCTGCACCAGTTTTCGCATCGCCGCACCAATGGCC
>JBATJF010000027.1:0-3538 GCA_049668345.1 Gammaproteobacteria bacterium | reverse complement strand
GTCAGCCTGTTCGGCTCGGCACGCACCCCGGCCGACCACCCCTGGTACCGGCAGGCCGAGGCGATCGCGCTTGCCCTGTCGGATGCCGGCTTCGCAGTCGTCAGCGGCGGCGGCCCGGGCATCATGGAGGCCGCCAACAAGGGGGCCTTCCATGGCAAGTCACCGAGCATCGGCCTGAATATCCAGCTGCCGCATGAACAGGTGGGCAACCCCTACCAGAACATTGCCCTCAATTTCCGGCACTTTTTCTCGCGCAAGGTGATGTTCGTGAAATATGCCTCGGCCTACGTGGTGTGCCCGGGCGGTTTCGGCACGCTGGACGAACTGGCCGAGATTCTTACCCTGGTACAGACGGGCAAGACCCGTCGCATTCCCATCATCCTGGTCGGCAGCGACTACTGGCAGGGGCTGATCGACTGGTTTCGCGACACGCTGGTTACGGCCGGCACCATTGCGGCCGATGACCTGAAACTGTGCCAGGTCATCGATACACCGGAGGACGTGGTCAATGCTATTTTCGATTATTATGAACACAAGGGCTTCGAACCGTCCGAACAGGAACGGGAAAAGCTGCTGGACCTGTAGGACAACCATGATGCATAAAATGATAGCCATATTGTTATTCACGCTTGCCCTGCCGGCCTATGCCGGCGATACGGCACCCGCACCCGTGCCCGAGACCACGCCGCTGCCATCGACCGGCCTGGAAGAGGACATGCAGCCCGAGGTCAGCATCATCAAGCGCGACGACGCCGTGGTGCGAGAATACCGGGTCAACGGCGCACTCTACATGATCAGGGTCGAACCGACAGTCGGCCCGGCCTACTACCTGATCGATACCACCGGCGATGGCAACCTCAACGCACGTCGCAGCGAACTCGATCCGGCCTTCGTGGTGCCGAGCTGGATGATCTTCAGGTGGTGATCCCCGCCACACCAGACACCGGGCGCTAGGTATGTCCGCAGTTACCCGTGCCGGGCGCGGCGGGCTCATGGTCCCGTATTTCCGGGGCCCGCGCCTGCATGACGGGCACCTCACGCGTCAGGGAGAAATCACGCAGCACAAGGACCCGGGCGTGTCCCGCTGCATCATCCCGTACCGCTGTCCGGACAACCGCCCACTGATGACCGCCGCATAACGCGCATGCCGGCCAGTCACGTCATGCTCAACCGCTTGCAACAGCTTGCCCGCGCACTGGACGGCTTCGCCGAACTGACCGGCCGCGTTGTGTCATGGCTGACTCTGGCCATGGTCGCCGTCACGTTCACGGTCGTGGTATTGCGCTATGCGTTCGGCATCGGCTCGATCGCGCTGCAGGAATCGATCACCTACCTGCATGCCGCTGTGTTCATGCTGTGCGCGGCCTACACGCTGAAACACGATGCCCACGTGCGCGTCGATATCTTCTATCAGCGCTGGTCGCCGCGCGGTCGCGCCTGGGTCGACCTGCTGGGCACGCTGTTGCTATTGGCGCCGGTCTGCATCCTGATCATTGTCGCCAGCCTGGATTACGTATCCTCGTCCTGGTCAATTCACGAGGGTTCGCGCGAGGCCGGAGGCCTGGACGGCGTATACATTCTCAAGACCGCCATTCCGCTGATGGCGGCGCTGGTGTTGCTGCAGGGTTGCGCGCTCGCCATCCACAGCCTGCTCACACTTACCGGCCATTCTGAATCACCCGCGCCGGACACCGGCATTGACCGTGAGCTGTAGTACCGTGCACCGCATGCGTCATCATCGCCGCGATTGCGCTGGCGCTACCGGCGCGAAGCCGCGGGTGGCGCGGGCTTGCCCGGCATGACCGAATACATTCCCCTGTTGCTGTTTCTGGTCGTCTGTCTGGTGTTGATGGCCGGCTACCCGGTCGCGCTGTCGCTGGCCGGCACGGCATTGATATTTGCCTTTGTCGGCGAAATGAATGGCCTGTTTGATATCAGCTTTCTGAATGCACTGCCGTTGCGTCTGTACGGCATCATGACCAATGTCACGCTGATAGCAGTGCCGCTGTTTGTATTCATGGGCATCATGCTGGAACGTTCGCGCGTGGCGGAAAACCTGCTCGAGACCATGGCCGCACTGTTCGGCCGGTTGCGTGGCGGGCTGGGTTTTTCGGTAACACTGGTCGGCATGCTGCTGGCCGCCAGCACCGGCATCGTGGGCGCGACCGTCGTCACCATGGGACTGCTGGCGCTGCCGACCATGCTGCGGCGCGGCTATGACCCGCGTATCGCCAGCGGCGTGATCTGCGCGTCCGGCACACTCGGCCAGATCATTCCGCCGTCCATCGTGCTGGTGCTGCTCGGCGACGTGCTGTCGAGCGCTCACCAGCAGGCGCAACTGGACATGGGATCGTACTCGCCGGACACGGTATCGGTCGGCGACCTGTTCACCGGCGCGCTGCTGCCCGGCCTGCTGCTCGTGGTCATTTACATGTTGTATATCGGCTTCGTTGCCTGGACACGCCCGCACAGCATGCCGGCATTGCCTGCGGACGATGTCACGCTGGAGCGCGGTCTTGCCGGTCGCGTAATCAGGGGACTGTTGCCGCCTGTGATACTGATCGTCGCCGTACTCGGCTCCATCCTCGGCGGCATCGCCACGCCGACCGAAGCGGCAGCGGTCGGCGCCGTCGGCGCCATACTGCTTGCGCTGGCAAGGGGCCAGTGCAGCCTGCGGGTGCTGCGCGAGGTCATGCTGGGCACGACCCGCGTCACCTGCATGGTATTCCTGATCCTGGTCGGCGCCTCGGTGTTCTCGCTGGTGTTTCGCGGCTTCGGCGGCGACGTCATGGTCGCCGACCTGCTGAGCGATCTGCCGGGCGGTACGTTCGGTGCCCTGCTCGCGGTCATGCTGTTGATATTTCTGCTCGGCTTCGTGCTCGATTTCATCGAGATTACCTTCGTCGTGGTACCGATCGTCGGTCCCGTCCTGCTCGGCATGGGACTCGACCCGGTCTGGCTGGGCGTCATGATCGCGCTCAACCTGCAGACCTCCTTCCTGACACCGCCGTTCGGCTTTGCCCTGTTCTACCTGCGCGGCGTGGCCCCGGATTCAGTCAGCACGGCGCAGATCTACCGGGGCGTGGTGCCGTTCATCGGCCTGCAGCTGGTGCTGATCCTGATGCTGGCCTGGTGGCCGGCGCTGGCAACCTGGCTGCCGGGTCTCGTGTACGCGAACTGAACATTCGCGCAATCTGGCAGTTCTGCCTGCTTCGTGCGATTATTGATGGCAACTGGAAACGCCAAACCGGGTCAACGGAAATGTCGACATCACGACTCCTGCTCATCTCGTTGCTGCTGCTGTTTCAGCCGCTGCATGCCGGCGCGACGGACCGGCCGTGGATCAATGCCGCGGCGATCGCATTCGGCGAAAGTGATGATTCCGATGAAAGCGACGTTTATCGTATCAGTTTCCAGAAAAAATGGCGCCACAGCTGGTTCGATGGCGGCGCATGGTTCCTGGGTGGTTACTGGGATACCGGGCTCACCCGCATAAAGGCCGACAGCGGACATACCGGCACGGTATACGACATCAACC
>JBATJF010000026.1:0-7598 GCA_049668345.1 Gammaproteobacteria bacterium | reverse complement strand
GTTGCTGTAGCGGTGGTAGCCCTCGGTGTCCACGCCGTGCAGGATCGGGTTGCCGCTGGCCTTGTCCTCGGTAATGTTGGCGACCTTGGACTTGATGAAGGTCACGTTCGCGTCGTCCTGCACCTTCTGGTAGAAGTCGTCGATGCGGTCGATGGCGCGGATGTCGATGTAGTACACGCTGGCCTTGAAGTCGTCGGCGTACTTTTCGCGCAGGTAGGTGGTCTGCTTGAGCGTGGCCATGCAGCAGATGCGCGAGCAGTGCCTGAGGTGGTTGCGGTCACGCGAGCCGGCGCACTGGATGAAGGCAACGTCCTTCGCCTCCTTGCCGTCGCCCGGGCGCACGATCTTGCCGCCGGTCGGGCCGAACGGATCGAGCATGCGCTCGAATTCCACGCTGCTCACCACGTTGGCGAAGCGGTCATGGCCGTAGGGCTGGATCCTGTCGGCGTCGTACGGCTGCCAGCCGGTGGCCCAGATGATGGCGCCGACGGTCAGCGTGGCCTCGGTCTCCTGCATGTCCAGGTCGATGGCGTCGTACTTGCACGCGGCCTTCGCCTTGTCGGCGTCCGGCGTGCCGATCATCTTCGGATCAATGACATAGCGCTGCGGGTAGGACATGTTGAAGGGCAGGTAGGCGCCCTTGCGCTGTTTCATGCCGTAGTCGTACTCGCTGTCGAATTCGCTTTCCACGGCCTTTTCGCACTCGCCGCAGGCGGTGCAGTTGGCATTCACGTAGCGCGGGTGGGTCTTCAGCGTGACGCTGTAGTTGCCGGCCTCGCCGCTGACCGCGGAGACCTCTGACATGGTCAG
Organism: Gammaproteobacteria bacterium; assembly: GCA_049668345.1. Lineage (GTDB taxonomy): Bacteria > Pseudomonadota > Gammaproteobacteria > UBA9214 > UBA9214 > UBA9214. Next base: position 6,788 of record JBATJF010000026.1, on the reverse strand, counting down.
CACGGTCAGGTTGCGGTTGGCCTTGATGCGGCGCAGGTTGATTTCCATGCCGCAGGACGGGAAGCACAGCTTGGGGAAATACTTGTAAAGCTGGCTGACCCGGCCGCCGAGGGACGGGTTCTTCTCCACGAGTATCACCTGCTTGCCGCATTCGGCGGCCTCGATGGCGGCGGTGACGCCGCTGATGCCGCCTCCCACCACCAGAATGGTCTGGTTGGTTGCGATTACATCCGACATTGTTATCCCTCCAGTAAACGCCAGGGGCGCATGTAACTATATGAATTCTTTGGCTTTCCGATTCAGCTCCGGTAGCTGGCGCAAGCCTGCGCGCACGCGTTGGGGCAGGAAAAACAGGGCGTCAACCTTACCGCGTCTACCAATGCCGCGCCATATATACAAGGTGGTGAAAGCTATCGAAATTTACGATGCAGAAATAGAAACTGTATATAAGGTATGGCCTCGCGCCATAGCGGGGCGGTCAGGCCTGGCCTTGCGCGGAGACGTAGAGGCGCGAAGAGAAGAATGCCGCAGAGGACACTGAGCACAGAGCTAACCGATACCCGGTTTGTAGGAGCGGACCGCGTCCGCGATCTTTTTCATAACGCAGCGAAACAGTCGTAGCTACCCATTCGCCAAAATAATGACGATCGCAGGATGCGCTGAGCCCGCGAACCGCATCAATCAGCTACACGCAGGTGCGCGATCGGTAAATTTGTAGGGTGCGTTTCACGCACCGGAAAAGGTGCACGAAGTGCACCCTACGCCCACCTGCTTGCTGCAGGTGTGTTCCGCGAGCGCGATCTTTTCGGGGAATGGAATGATCGTGCTTTCGAAGCGCTCCTGCCCCGACAGATGCACCTGTAGGAACGAATCCCATCCGCGATCTTTTTCCCGCGCACCCAGCACACACGACCCGCTTGCTCCCTCCCCCTCCGGGGGAGGGTTGGGGAGAGGGGATATCAATCAAGGTCTTGGCGACAGGATCCGCCCCTGTGCTCCCTGCCCCCGCTATGGCAAGATGCCTCATCGATCAGATAAATCACGGAGTTGGAATCAAAGTGACCGTCCGCACCATCAAACCCGAAGAGTATTTCATCGAGCAGGAACCCTACTACGAACCGGTCGGCGACGAGATCACCATCTTCGAGGCGGCCTACAAGAACCAGCTCCCTGTACTGCTCAAGGGCCCGACCGGCTGCGGCAAGACCCGCTTCATGGAGCACATGGCCTGGCGCCTCAAGCGCCCGCTGATCACCGTGTCCTGCCACGACGACCTGACCGCCTCCGACCTGGTCGGGCGCTACCTCATCACCGGCGGCGAAACCGTCTGGGTCGACGGCCCTCTGGCCCGCGCCGTGCGCAGCGGCGCCATCTGCTACCTCGACGAGGTCGTCGAGGCGCGCAAGGACACCACCGTGGTCATCCACCCGCTCGCCGACGACCGCCGCGTGCTGCCCATGGAAAAACTCGGCGAGGTGATCGAGGCTGGCCCCGAGTTCTGCATGGCCATCTCCTACAACCCCGGCTACCAGAGCGTGCTCAAGGACCTCAAGCAGTCCACCCGCCAGCGCTTCGTGGCGCTGGAGTTCGACTACCCGTCACCGCAACTGGAGGCGAAGATCCTCGTCAACGAAACCGGCATCGAGCAGGGCATGGCCGAGCAGCTCATCAAGTTCGCGCAGATGACGCGCAACCTGAAGGGCAGCGGGCTGGAAGAAGGTGCGAGCACGAGGTTGCTGGTGCATGCGGCGAAGCTGATCAAGAGCGGGGTGAAGCCGGTAGTGGCGTGCCGGAGTTGTATTGCGGAGGCGCTGACGGATGATGCGGAGATGTTGACGGCGGTGCATGAGTTGGGGGCGGCGGTTTTTTAGATAAAAGAATAAAAGGGGTCGGATACATTATTCTTCAGGCCTGGGTTTTCTTTGGCCTGCCACGTTTCCCCTGTCCCAGTCTGATCGAAAGTGCCTTCTCGATTTCATGCCTGAACCGGTCATTGCCAGTTGGCATGCCGGTATTGATGCTGTCGCGGATGCGCTCTATGTCTGACTGATCCAGACGCTCGCTGAACAAGGCGCTGTAGGCGGCCCTTCGGGCGTAATCATTCTCGCCCAGCAGCAGCCAGCAATCATGCGGTGTAACAGGTGCGGCGGGTTCCCCATTCGCGTTGTGGCGGTAACTCGACCAGGTGTAATCTGCCGGATGCCTGACCATGCCGGCCCGGACCGGGTTGAGCTCGATGTAGCGGTAGCAGGTCAAGCAGTAACGATTGGTGTCGACCAGCGATGACTTGAAACGCCCTTCCCAGAGTGTGCCTGTGCGATGGTAGTTTCTGTTGATGGACCGGACATAATCCCTGCTCAGATCCTGCATGACACGGGACACACCTTCGGGCGTGGACGGTGTCATCAGCAGGTGTGCGTGATTAGTCATGAGGCAATAGGCGTGCAGGCTGCAATCGTGAAGACGGCAGGCCGTGTCCAGTAACTCCAGGTAAAGCCGGTAGTCTTCATCGGCGTAGAAACAAGGCTGCCGATTATTTCCGCGCTGGGTTATGTGCTGGGGGAGGTCGGGAATATTCAGGCGCCTGGGGCGTGGCATGTGTCAACTCCGCATACGGGAGTTATCACAATGGCGTCATGAGGTTTGAATGGCTGTCGGTTGATTTCGCGCGCCACAGTCAGAAAATGTATCCGACCCCTTTTTGCCGCGGGACTGAAGCGTTCGGCATCGACGCTTTCTCGCGAACTGCGCCGAAACGGCTGGACTCGACCGAAGACACCTCGCGGCCCGGGGCGGCCGCTGGTGGCAGGCGGTTACCGCAAATATATGGCGTATATGGTGTCAGAGCACAATTTTTCCTTATATAAGCAGAAAATGTGCTCTGACACCGTTATTTTCTTCGTGCGGAAAGTCCGATATTCAGCAGGCGTTGGATGAACTGCGGATAGTTCATGCCGGCCTTCTCCGCCGAGAAGGCCATGTCCTCGTTTTCCGCCAGTGCGGCGTTGGGGTTGGCTTCCAGTACATAAACGACGCCGTTCGTGTCGAGTCGGAGGTCGATGCGTGCGTAACCGCTCAGTTCCAGGGTGCGGTAGATGCGCTTGCCCAGTTTGGGCAGGTACTCTGCCATCCCGGACGGCAGGTTGCGCACGAACTGGTAGTCGATGCCGTGACGCTCGCGGTATTTCTCATCCCATTTGACCTTGTAGGTCGCGATGCGCTCCTCGCCCTCTGCGTCACCGCTGAACACCAGCTCGCGTATGGGCAACACCTGCAGGCGCTTGTTGCCCAGCACGGTGATGTAGAGCTCGCGTCCATCGATGTATTGTTCGGCGATGACGTCACCGCCGGTCATCGCATGGACCTGGATCACGCGTTCGACCAGTTCCTCCGCATTGTTGACGAACGATGCCCGGGCAATGCCGACCGAGCCCTGATCCAGCAGGGATTTGACCACCATCGGGTAGGGGAGCCGGGGGATATTCCGGGCCGAAACGGATCGGCCCCAGGGAAAGACGTGAAAGCGGGGCACCTTGATACGGTGGTAGCCCAGTAATTTCTTGGACAGGGCCTTGTCGCGAGCCAGCAGCATGCCGCGCGGATTACACCCCGTGTAGGGAACCTTGAGCATGTCCAGGTAACTGACCACGTAATAATCCAGTGCTCCATTATTGGCAAAGGCCTCTATCAGGTTGAAGGCGATATGCGGTTTCCAGTCCCGAATGGTGTGACGTATGGGGGTGATGTCATCCTCGACGGCGATCATGCGGACGCTGTGGCCAAGCGACAGCAATGCCTTGTGCACGTCGAATTCGGTGCGGACCTTGTCCATGCGGGGATCGTCTGCGTCGGTGAGGTCATCCGGAGGCGCCAGTTCGGGATGCACCAGCATCATGACGCGCAGCTTGCTTCGTTTCATAGGCTTATGCGAAATCCGTCGCTGTGGAGTTTATTCATAATGACCATGGTCAGGAATGCCACGATCTCCTGCTTCATGTCCTGATCATCGTGCGCGACGCGCAGGCCAAGCTTGTCGCAGCGCAGCGCCATGTCTTTCAGTACCTCGTTGACGCGATACTTGTACTCCCCCGTCCAGCGTCCGACTACCTTCACGATGGTGCCGGCAGTGCGGCGAATATAGCGCGACGCCTTTTCATTGCGTGCGTGTTCGGGGTCGCAGGAGAACAGTTTATTCAGGTCGTGATCGGAATATTCAGGGTTGTCGGTGCCATAGCGCGCGATCTTGTCTGCATAGTATTCACGCAGGGTTATGCGCATCTCCGACACCGGATGCACTTCACGGCGATTGCGTAACAGCGGCCGTTGACCGTGTATCAAGTGCATGAGTTCGTCGACGTATTCCAGTTTGCGGATAGCCGGCCAGGTACGGTAGCGGCGTCGCCAGTCCGATTTCGGTTTCAGCCAGACAGCGAAGGTCTCGGCCCAGTCCTCGTGCGGATGTGCCTGCGCGTACCAGTTGGGCAGATTGAGCACGTAGCGCTTGCTGTACGGTTTCGGCAGATAGGTGTCCGGATACGGTGTACCAGGTCGTCCGAACACGCGGCGCCAGGTGCGGTTCTCATGCAAACGGTAGGCATTCAGCAGGGCGTGTGCGGTTTCGTGGCGCAGCAGCCGCATGCACCAGTCGCGTGTGCCACCCTCCACTTCCATGACCGATTCCTGTTCCAGACGGTGCAGGCGCGGATGGGCGAGAAAGAACGGGATCGCGACACCGGGTACCTCGTCCGGACAATACCACTCGTCCGACAGCCAGAAATGGGGTCTGAAGCGGAAGTCGCGCTGTTCCAGTTCGCGATACAGCTGCGCGATGCGTGGTTCCAGGACAGTGCCCGCGATCTCCAGGTTGAGATCGCAGATGCGCGTATCCAGTAACCTGTCCTTGCTCCAGCGTGCCCAGGGATACGGCTTGCGCGCTGCGGCCTGTGGGGTTTTGCGCCGGACTGCCATGTTGCAAGCTTAAGCGAATTGAAGGGGGCAGACCACGCCTTTTGGACTGGCTGGCGCAGTTGTCTGACTGATATCTCTGTCCACCCATTTCCCGCTATCGATCTTTCTTTAGAGAAAAATTTGCCGGCCAGGAGTTTATGGCCGGCGGCGAGCGGAGACAGCCATTTGTCGTCCGGGGCGCTACAATGGCGGCCATGCTGCAATTTGACAATCTTGCCCTGAGACGCGGGCCACGGCTGCTGTTCGAGAACGCCACCCTGCAGATCCACCCGGGATGGAAGGTCGGCGTCACCGGCACGAACGGCACCGGCAAGTCGAGCCTGTTCGACCTGATCCGCGACGAACTGCATGCCGATGCCGGCACTTGCCGGTATCCGGCCGACTGGGTGATCGCCCATGTGGCGCAGGAGATGCCGGCCGAGGCGCGTGCGGCCATCGAGTACGTGCTCGACGGGGACGCGGGGCTGCGTGCGGTCGAGGCCGACCTCGCCGAGGCGGAAGCCCGGCATGATGGCGAGCAGCTCGGCACACTGCACGCGCACTACGAGGTAATCGGCGGCTACACGGCACGCAGCCGCGCCGCGCAGTTGCTGCATGGCCTGGGTTTCAGCAGCGCCGACGAGGACCGTCCGGTCAGCGATTTCTCGGGCGGCTGGCGCATGCGGCTGAACCTCGCCCGCGCGCTCATGTGCCGCTCGGACCTGCTGCTGCTTGACGAGCCCACCAACCATCTGGACCTTGATGCAGTCATCTGGCTGGAAAACTGGCTGTGCGCCTATGCCGGCACGCTGCTGCTGATCTCGCACGACCGGGATTTCCTCGACAGCGTGGCCAGCCATATCGCCCACATCGAGCGCCAGCGACTCACGCTCTACAGCGGCAACTATTCGGCCTTCGAACGACGGCGCGCGGAATACCTGGCCGGCCAGCAGGCGCAATACGCGAAGCAGCAGCGCGAGATCGCTCACATGCATTCCTTTGTCGAGCGCTTCCGTGCCAAGGCCACCAAGGCGCGCCAGGCCCAGAGTCGTCTGAAGGCCCTGCAGCGCATGGAACTGATCGCCCCGGCGCACGTAGACTCACCGTTCCACTTCAGCCTGCGCGAGCCTGCGAAATTGCCGGACCCGCTGCTGCGTCTGCGCGCGGTGGCCGCCGGCTACGGCGAGACAACTGTCATCGGCGAAGTGGAACTCAGCCTCTCCCCGGGCGAACGCATCGGCCTGCTGGGTCCCAACGGCGCCGGCAAATCCACGCTGATCAAGCTGCTGGCCGGCGTGATCGAACCACAGCAGGGCAGGCGCGAGCCGGCGCAGGACCTGCGGATCGGCTATTTCGCCCAGCACCAGGTCGAGCAGCTCGATGCGCAGGCCTCGCCTCTGGCGCACCTGCTGCGGATCGATCCGAAGGCACGTGAGCAGGAACTGCGCGATTATCTCGGCGGCTTCGGCTTTCCCGCCGACCAGGCGCTGGCGCCGACCGGTCCGTTTTCGGGCGGGGAGAAATCGCGACTGGTGCTGGCGCTGCTGGTCTACCAGCGGCCGAACCTGCTGCTGCTCGATGAGCCCACCAACCATCTGGACCTGGAAATGCGGCAGGCGCTGGCCACGGCCCTGCAGGACTTCGCCGGCGCCATGGTGCTGGTTTCGCACGACCGCCACCTGCTGCGTGTGACCAGCGACCGGCTGGTGCTGGTGTACGCCGGGAGGGTGGAGGAATTCCCGGACAGCCTGGATGATTACCCGCCGTGGCTGACCGCGCACAACCGCCAGAGCCAGGTTGTGCCAGTACACGCCGATGGCCCTAGTGGCGCGGCCCGACGC
>JBATJF010000025.1:0-1529 GCA_049668345.1 Gammaproteobacteria bacterium | reverse complement strand
TCACGACCTACCTGGCGCGCTTCGGCATCAAGACGAGCTTTGTCGCGCTGGCCGACCTGCACGACTGGGAAGCTGCCATCCGGCCGCAGACCCGGCTGCTGTTCCTGGAGACGCCGTCCAATCCGCTCACCGAACTGGCGGATATCCGGGCACTGGCGACCCTGGCCGGTGCGCATGACTGCGTGCTGGTGGTGGACAACTGTTTCTGCACACCGGCCCTGCAGCGGCCACTGGAACTCGGTGCCGATATCGTGATCCACTCGGCGACCAAGTATCTCGACGGGCAGGGGCGCTGCATCGGCGGGGCGGTGGTCGGCAACGCCGAACAGGTCGGCAAGGAGGTATACGGATTCCTGCGTACCGCCGGCCCGTCCATGAGCCCGTTCAATGCCTGGGTGTTTCTGAAGGGACTGGAAACCCTGGCGCTGCGCATGCGCGCACATTGCGACAACGCGCTGGCACTGGCGAGCTGGCTGGAGCAGCAGCCGGCCGTGGCGCGCGTCCACCACCCGGGTCTTGCGTCGCACCCGCAGCACGTACTGGCGCAACAGCAGCAGCAGGGCTTTGGCGGTGTGCTGTCCTTCGAACTCAAGGGCGGCCAGCGCGATGCCTGGGCCTTCATCGACGCCACCCGGCTGTTCTCGATCACCGCCAACCTGGGTGACACCAAGAGCACGATCACGCACCCGGCGACCACCACGCACGGCCGCCTGGACCCCGGGCAGCGCGCACAGGCGGGGATCTCGGACGGCCTGATCCGGCTGGCCGTCGGCCTGGAAGCGGTGGATGACCTGCGTGATGACCTGGAGCGTGGCTTCGCCGCCGTCGGCGGCTGAACGGCGCGGCCCGGGCGCGCCACCGTCACGGCTGTCATGAGGCACACCGGGCCGGCCCTGGCGCGGCAACACCTCGAGACTATCTTTCGCGCGGCACTGGCCGCTGTCGACGGTCGCACGGTCGTGCGGCGTTTCCTTGGCGATCGGCCTCCGGCCGGCAGGATCGCGGTGGTATCCATCGGCAAGGCGGGGGCCGCGATGCTCGCCGGTGCACGTGAGGCGCCGGGGGTGCAGCTGTTCAGTGCCTTGCTGATCACCAAGCCCGGTCATTTCGACGCCTCACTCGAGCAGGATGACCGCATTACCTGCCTGCAGGGCGGGCATCCACTGCCCGACGAATACAGCCTCGCGGCCGGTGCCCGGCTGCTCCGCTTCCTCGCCGGGTTGCCGGCTGATCTGCCGGTCCTGTTCCTGCTGTCGGGCGGGGCGTCGAGCCTGGTCGAGGTGCTGCCCGACGGGGTCAGCCTCGACCTGCTGCGCCGCGCCAACCGCTGGCTGATCGGCAGCGGTCTTGATATCCGTGCCGTGAACCGGGTGCGGCAGGCACTGTCCGCCATCAAGGGCGGCCGCCTGACGGCCTGGCTGGGCAAGCGTCCGGCCAGCGTGCTGCTGATCTCGGACGTGCCGGGCGATGATCCGGCCATCATCGGTTCCGGGCCGCTGTATCCCGACGCGCTCGCGGCGCGCGAGCTG
>JBATJF010000024.1:0-4501 GCA_049668345.1 Gammaproteobacteria bacterium | reverse complement strand
GTGCTGTACCAGTCGCTGAAGAGCGTGCGCACCGGCCTGTTGATCGGCACGCTGACTACGCTGGTGATGCTGCCGTTCGCCATCTTCATGGGTATCGTGGCCGGCTATGCGCGCGGCTGGATCGATGACGTGGTGCAGTATATCTATACGACGCTGAATTCCATCCCGCACGTGCTGCTGATCGCCGCGGCCATCCTTATGCTGCAGGTCTACATGGCCAATCATCCCGAGAAGTTCGAAACCACGGTGGAACGGGCGGATATCCGTCTGCTGTTCCTGTGCATCATCCTCGGCATCACCAGCTGGACCGGCCTGTGCCGCCTGCTGCGCGGCGAGTCGCTCAAGCTGCGCGAGGCAGAGTACATCCAGGCCGCGGTCTCGTTCGGTGTGTCGCACGGCCGCATCATCACGCGCCACATCCTGCCGAACGTCATGCACATCGTACTGATCACCGTGGTGCTGGACTTCAGTGGCCTGGTGCTGGCGGAGGCGGTGCTGTCCTACGTCGGCGTGGGCGTGGATTCGACCATGAACAGCTGGGGCAACATGATCAACAGCGCGCGCCTGGAAATGGCGCGCGAACCGGTGGTCTGGTGGTCGTTGCTGTCCGCCTTCCTGTTCATGTTTACGCTGGTGCTGGCCGCGAATCTTTTTTCCGATGCCGTGCGCGACGCCTTCGATCCGCACACCCGTGACCGCTAATGACACCTCACACCGCACAGGCACCGGTATGACAGGAGCAAGCAGGACGATGTCCGAACCGTTACTGAGAATCGAGGACCTGACGGTGCAACTGGGCAGCGGCAGCAATGCCATCCGCCCGGTCGACGGTGTCAGCCTGTCCATCAGGCGCGGCGAGACCTTCGCACTGCTCGGCGAGTCCGGCTGCGGCAAGTCCATGACCGCGCTGTCCATCCTGCGCCTGCTGCCGCAACCCATCGGCCGCATCACCGCTGGCCATGTCTGGCTCGGCGACGAGGAACTCACCGCGCTGCCGGAATCCGGCATGCGGCGGATTCGCGGCCGGCGGATTTCCATGATCTTCCAGGAGCCGATGACCTCGCTGAACCCGGTGCTGACCATCGGCGACCAGATCGGCGAGGTGCTTGGCCAGCATTTCGACATGCGCGGACGCGCGGCGCGTGAGCGCGTGCTGGAACTGCTGGACGCGGTCGGCATCCCCGATGCAGGGCGCCGCATCGACGAATACCCGCACCAGCTGTCCGGCGGCATGAAACAACGCGTGATGATCTCGATCGCGCTGGCCGGCAAGCCCGATCTGCTGATCGCCGACGAACCGACCACGGCACTGGATGTCACCATCCAGGCCCAGGTGCTGGAACTGCTGCAGAAACTGCAGCAGGAGATGCACATGGCGATCCTGCTGATAAGCCACGATCTCGGCATCGTCGCCGACATGGCCGACCGCGTGGCCGTCATGTATGCCGGGCAGCTGGTCGAGGAGGCCGGGCGCGACCGCTTCTATGCCGCCGCCGCTCACCCCTACAGCCGCAAACTGTTCGACTCGCTGCCCGATGTGCGCAAGCGCGAGCAGGCGCTCGATACCATCCGCGGCACGGTGCCGGCGCTGAACCGGCAATTCACCGGCTGCCGCTTTGCCGACCGTTGCGATGTCGGCTGGGACTATTGCAAAACCCGCGTCCCGGCCTGGAACGCGGTGTCGGAACAGCAGCACGCGCGCTGCCACCGCGCCGACCCGGCCATCGATGCGCCGGCACTGACCGCTGCTGCGCCAGCCGTTGCGAGCAGCGACCGGCAGGCGGTGCGCGAAGGCATGCTGCTCGAGGTGAGCGATCTCAAGGTGCATTTCCCGATTCACAAGGGCGTCTTCAAACGCGTCGCCGGGCACGTCTATGCCGTCGACGGCGTGTCTTTCGCTATTCCGCGCGGCAGCACGCTGGCGCTGGTCGGCGAATCCGGCTGCGGCAAGACCACGGCGGGCAAGGGCATCCTGCAACTGATCCGTCCGACCGGCGGCAGCGTGCGCTTCGATGGCGTCGAGCTGACGCAACTGCGGGGCGAGGCCTTGCGCAAGCGGCGCGCGGATTTCCAGTTTATCTTCCAGGATCCGTATTCCTCCATGAACCCGCGCATGATGGTCGGCGACATCGTGGAGGAGGGCATGGTGGCGCAGGGCATCGGCAAGACCCGTGCACAGCGGCAGGCACGGGTGACATCGCTGTTCACGCAGGTCGGCCTGTCGTCCAGGCACCTGCAGCGTTACCCGCACGAATTCTCCGGCGGCCAGCGCCAGCGCATCTGCATCGCGCGCGCCCTGGCAGTCGATCCGCAACTGGTGATCTGCGACGAGCCGACCAGCGCACTGGATGTGTCCGTGCAGGCGCAGATCCTGAACCTGCTCAAGGAACTGCAGAATTCGCTCGGCCTGTCCTACCTGTTCATCACCCACAACCTGTCGGTGGTGTCGTACCTGGCCGACCGTGTCGCGGTCATGTACCTCGGCCGCATCGTGGAAGAAGGACCGGTGGCCGAGGTGCTGGAACGTCCGCAGCATCCCTATACGCGCTCCCTGCTGTCGGCTGTGCCGACGCTCGATGCGGACGCCCGGCGCGAGATCATCCGCCTGGAAGGCGATATGCCGTCGCCGGCACGGCCGCCATCGGGCTGTCATTTTCACCCGCGCTGCCCCGACGCCATGCCGCAGTGCGCCAGTGCCTACCCGGATGACTACGGCACGCCCGGCCACCCGGTGCGCTGTTTTCTCTACCGCTGACCATGGAACGCAACATGGTTGCGGAAAGCACAACAGGAAACAGCCATTAATCACTGAATGTCCTGCCTAAATCCCAGGCACCGGAAACGGGCATCGGACCCGGGTCCGATGCCCTGTTTACGCCTTGTGCGGCTGTACGGGGCATGCCTGGAAGATGCTAGAATCACCGCTTTGAATTTTTCACCCTGTCCACAAAAGCTAACAGAGGCCTGACATGAGCATCACGTCCTTCCATCCGCCGACCCGCACCCTGATGGGCCCGGGTCCCTCCGACGTCAACCCGCGCATTCTCGAGGCCATGTCGCGCCCGACCCTGGGCCACCTGGATCCGGTGTTCGTCACCATGATGGACGAAATGAAGGTCATGCTGCGTTACGCCTTCAATACCAATAACGAGCTCACCATGCCGGTATCCGCGCCGGGATCGGCGGGCATGGAAATGTGCTTCGTCAACCTGCTCGAACCGGGCGACAAGGCTATCGTGTGCCAGAATGGCGTGTTCGGCGGCCGCATGAAGGAGAACGTCGAGCGCTGCGGTGCTACCGCGGTGATGGTCGAGGACAGCTGGGGTGTCGCCGTCGATCCGGGAAAGGTCGAGGCCGCGCTGAAGGCCAACCCGGATGCCAAGGTCGTTGCTTTCGTGCATGCGGAGACTTCCACCGGCGCGATCTCGGATGCCAAGACGCTGTCGGCGCTGGCGCATGAACACGGTTGCCTGGTGATCGCCGATACCGTGACCTCGCTGGCCGGCTCACCGCTGCTGGTCGATGAGTGGCAGCTGGATGCCGTGTATTCCGGTACCCAGAAGTGCCTGTCCTGCGTGCCCGGCCTGTCGCCGGTCACCTTCAGCAAGCAAGCGGTCGAGACCATCACCACGCGCAAGAGCAAGGTGCAGAGCTGGTTCCTCGACCTGAACCTGATCCTCGGTTACTGGGGCGGCGGCACCAAGCGCGCCTATCACCATACCGCACCGGTCAACACGCTGTACGGACTGCACGAGGCACTGGTGATCCTGCAGGAAGAGGGCATCGAGAATTCCTGGGCGCGCCACCGCAAGAACCATGATGCGCTGCGCGCGGGTTTCGAGGCCATGGGTCTGAAATTCGTCGTGCCGGAAGGACAGCGCCTGCCGCAGCTGAACGCGGTGTCGATTCCCGAGGGCGTCAACGAGGCCGCCGTACGCAGTGCCCTGCTCAACGAATACAATCTCGAAATCGGCGCGGGACTCGGCGCCATGGCCGGCAAGATCTGGCGCGTCGGCCTGATGGGCTACGCCAGCAACCAGACCAATGTGCTGTTCTGCCTGGGCGCGCTGGATGCCGTACTCTCCGGCATGAAGGCCCCGATCCGGTCCGGCGTGGCCGTCGATGCGGCACGCGCGGTGTACGGGTAGCAGCTCACGGAGGACACAGTAGTTGAGGAGGATGCGGTTCCTTCGTCACCGCAGCACGTCTGCTGGTTCCCGAATGGTCGAATGAATTCGACCCTACGGGGCGCGATGAAACGCCGCTGGTCGTATGAATTCGACCCTGCAGGGCACGATGAAACGCCGCTGGTCGTATGTAATCGACCCTGCAGGGCACAATGAAACGTCGCTGGTCGAATGAATTCGACCCTACTGTAGATACCATCTCCCTCAGTTGCCCACAACCAGCCGATCAGGCAAGTTGAGGCGAATAGGGTGCCTGGTGTTTCAGCACCCCGAAACAGATCTGCACCAGTTTTCGCATCGCCGCACCAATGGCC
>JBATJF010000023.1:0-17409 GCA_049668345.1 Gammaproteobacteria bacterium | reverse complement strand
GGATAACCACGGATTATTCCGAGGCACTGCTGGAGTTGATCACACCGCCATTCGTCGGACCGGAGCCGGCACTCGACTTTCTTGCGCACCTGCAGCAGTTTGTCTATCAGCGGCTCGACGACGAACTACTCTGGTCGGGCAGCATGCCCTGCGTCGTGCAGGGCGAGACCGGTATCCCCATCGCACAGTACGGAGATTCCAACATCGGCATGATGAAGACGATCTACCGTCGCGGCCTGGGTTACCGCTACGGCAAGGTCATGCAGGTAATAGCCGGGACACATTTCAACTATTCGTTCCCGCAGGACCTGTGGCCGGCCTGGCAGGCGGTGGTACAGGATGCACGCCCGCTGCAGGCATTCATCTCGGACCAGTATTTCCACACCATCCGCAACCTGCTGCGCTTCGGCTGGCTGGTGCCTTACCTGTTCGGCGCCTCGCCGGCGGTCTGCAAGTCGTTCCTGTGCGGGCAGCAGTCGACCCGGCTCGAGGAATTCAACGAGAACAGCTATTACGGCCCGTACGCCACCTCGCTGCGGATGTGCGATATCGGTTACCAGAACTCGCGCGAGGCGGAGCTGGGCTTCAAGGCCGACTACGACAGCCTGGAGGCCTATGTCGCCAGCCTGACCCGCGCAATCACCACACCCTGCCAGCGGTATACCGACATCGGCATCAAGGTGGCCGGAGAGTACCGCCAGCTCAACGGCAACATGCTGCAGATCGAGAACGAATACTACAGCTCGGTACGGCCCAAGCAGCTGCTCCTGGGCAACGAAAAACCGACCCATGCACTGGCACGCCGCGGCGTGCGCTACGTCGAGCTGCGTTCGCTGGACATCAACCCGTTCGACCCGCGCGGCATCAACGAGACCCAGTGCCGATTCCTGGAAACCCTCATGATGTTTTGCCTGCTCGCTGACAGCCCGCTCATCGACGCCCGCGAGCGCCGCGAAATCGATATCAACCTGGACGCGGTTTGCTATCGCGGCCGCGAGCCGGGCCTGTCCCTGGTCCGCGCCGGCAATCCCCTGACACTGCGTGAATGGGCCAGCGAGATCTGCGAGTCCATGGCAGGTTGCGCCGGGTTGCTCGATGCGCATGTGTCAGGCACACCCTACCACGACGCACTGCAGGCCCAGCTCGCTGCCGTACAGGACCCGGGCCTGACCTACTCGGCACGGGTGCTGGCCGAAATGGAAAACAACGACGAAGGCTACTTCCATTTCATCAAGCGCATGTCGATACAGCACCAGCGTTACTTCCTCGAACTCGAGCCCGATGAAGCGCAGAACCGGATTTTCGAAGCGACCGTCATTCAGTCACTGGAAGAACAGCAGGCGGTCGAACAGGCCGACTCGCAGTCCTTCGACGATTTCCTCGCGGACTATTTCGCGCAGACGCGCTAGAGCCACAGAGGACACCGGGCACACAGCGATTTTCATATCGCGCCTGCACCACGTGTAGCCGAATGCCGATAAATGACCGAACCGTATCGGGGTCCGGTTAACGGCGATCAATCAGACAGCAACGTTAATTGCCTGATCGCTGATGCCAACGCATTCCCGCAATCGCAGAAAAAATTCACCGTCGCCTCCGGAGCGGAATTCACTCTGTGCGCCCGGCGTTCTCTGTGGCAAATTGCCGACCCGGCGTCTTTGCGCAAGACATACGCAGTACCCGTATCCGCAAATACCTTCACCCCGCCAGCACGAAGCCCGCGCCCGCGATATAGAAACCCGCCGGGTAGTACCAGCGCGGCGGGTACTGCTGCAGGTACTCGAGCAGCAGGGTCAGGATGACACCCATGATCATGTACAAAGGCATCACCTGCACCGAAGTGTAGTGACGCAGGTCACCCGGCAGGTAATAGAAGTAGAAGGTACCGTAGAACAGCAGAAAAAATCCGTTGGCCAGGATTTCCAGCAATGGCCCGTCAAAACCGGAAGCGATGCCTTTCAGCCAGCGTGGACGGATATCGATGCAGCGTGTCTGCAGCACCTGGTGAAGAAAGTAGACGTAATAGCCGTAGACCGGCCAGACGATGAGATTGAGCGCCGATGTATACCCGTCATGGATAGGCCATACGCGGTATTGCCAGAGCGGCCTGCCGGTCACCAGGTGATAGAGCTTGCCCAGGTATACCTCGCAGACGATCGCGACCAGGAAGGCAACCGCCATGGACAGCACCAGCTGGTAGGCATCGATACGGATCCAGCGCCGCGCCAGCAGTGAACCCAGCAGGTAGAACAGCACGACTCCGACCAGCGCACCCGACAGGGCCTGCAGGATCGAGACTGCCTGCGCATTCAGCATTCAGGGTTCCCTGGCTTTTCCATCATTGCGGGGAGTGACATGACGCAGCAGACCGCGAACATGGCATTTTCCCGTGGCTAGATTGCTTCGCCGAACGCTCACGATGGCCATGGACTGGCAGAGCGCGCGTCGCGCCATGATGTGAATATAAATCAGTCAGGTTGGGCCGCTGCCCCCCGGCGCACGACTGCAAGGATGCAGGAGGCAGAGTAACGCATGGAGCAGTTACCGAGCAGATCAGCCCCACGTCCGACGGGCTCCTAGATATGTGATACCAGTTTCGCTTCGGGCACATGGCGCTGGATGGCGCTGGCAATCTCGAAACGGACGCCCTGGATGGGACGGATGGATACCCACAGCAGGTTGAGTCTGAGATTGAACTCGGCGAATACCACAGCATCACTGAAATGCGTGAGCGCGATATGCACATCCTGGATGGTGCTGTCGATCAGATGCCTCGGCTTGTCGCGCAGCCCCGGGATCAACATCATGAAATCACTCAGTGGCCTGCCGTGCTCGTCATGCGACGGCGCACGCTTGCGCAGCGGTTCAGAGGATTGCTCATATGCAATGGTGACTCGTGGCAGTGACATGACCATGCCTAATCAGTATCCAGCCCGTATCATGATAATATAAAACCGTCGGCACGGCCGATGCGAACCGGTGTGAGCGATTAATACAATAGTATTAATGACATACCGGCGTGCACGCCAGGGATTCGGCGTGCCGGACCGCTTGTCACAACACAGACCATGGCCGTTGACGCCAGCGGCCAATGCAAGCCGGAGCAGTGCATCATGGATGACGCACTTCAGTCAGACTCAAAAAAGATGATAGAGGATCAGCTGCAGGAGTTGCCGCTGTTGCCGGTCGTGGTCATGAAAATGATGACCCTGAACCGGGATGACGATAATTATTTCGAGGAAATCACGCAACTCGCCGGCCAGGATCCGACCTTTGCGGTGCGGCTGATCAGGATGGCCAATTCCAGCGCGCTTGCCTCGCGGGTGCCGATCACCAACCTGAAATCCGCTATCGTCAGGCTCGGCACCTCTCAAATAGCCACGCTCGTCACATCGATCGCCGTGATGCGAATCTTCGTGCCGAGCAGCGCCGAGGCCCGCGACCTGTGGCTGCATTCGATCCAGACGGCGATCGCCGCCCGCGCCATCGCCATGATGGGTGAGACCCGCGAGGTCAACCCGGATGACGCCTATATGGCAGGGCTGCTCCACGACATCGGACGCTTCATACTGCTTGGCACTGCCATCGGGGAACTGAAGCAAATCGATGAAAATGACTGGGCGTGCCCGCAGCAGCTCATCGAGCTGGAACAGAAACTGTGCGGCTTCGATCATACCCAGCTGGGCTGGCGCATCTGCAGCAGGTGGGGCCTGCCGGAACAGATCGTGGAAGTGATCAGGGCGCATCACCTCATGGATCTATCCGGCAACAACACCCGGCAAGCACCGCTGAAAAACCTGGTGCGCATCACGCGCCTGGCAGACAGCTTCAGCATGGCTGCACTGCATGCGTCGAACCATCGCGATGCTCAGGCAGATATCGACCAGGCCATCGATACGAAATGCACACCCCTGCTGGCACACGACCCGTACGTCACGCTGGAGGGACTGCAGGCGACAGCACCCGCAGTCATTGCCGAATCAGAGCGACAGTTTGCCATGCTGGGGCTCCCGTCAGCATGAGCTGCTGCATCAACCCTGAACCAGGCTAGCTCGCCATGGCGTCCCTGACGCGCTCCAGCCGGCTGCGCACCTCATCGGCAAGCTGCGCAACACCCTCCCTGTCGACCAGGCCGAGCACGGCCGCGGGATCCATGAAACCGACGGTGATGGAACCGTCGTCTTCCTCGCGCAGCAGCACGTTGCAGGGCAGCAGCAGGCCGATATCGGGATCGGCAGTGATGGCCTGGTTGGCCAGCACCGGGTTGCAGGCACCGAGAATCACATAGGGCCTGCGCTCCACGCCAAGTTTCTTCTTCAGCGTCGCCGCCACGTCGATCTCGGTCAGCACACCGAAACCTTCCTTCTGCAGTTCTGCCGTTACCTTCTCGCGCACGGACTGCATATCACCGCTTACCGAAACATTGAAACCATACATAGTTCATTTCCTTTCTATCTGATTGAATGCACAACAGCATCGCGTTCACTGGCACGACCTCAAAGATCACGCATGCAATGCGCTCCTGCACACGCTAGCCGCACACGCAGGAGCGGACCGCGTCCGCGATCATTTCCGGTAGTGCAGGGTGAACTCCGTGCACCGTGGCCGGTGCGTAAAACGCACCCTACGCCCGGTTTTTAATTTTTCCGTGTTCTTCCGTGGATTCCGTGGCCATTCTCCATTTCACGTATCACGTCTCACGTCTCACGTCTCACGTCTCACTCAATGGTGCACGGAGTGCACCCTACATTATTTCCGTGTTCTTCCGTGGATTCCGTGGCCACTTTCTTTCCGGGTTCCCGCAGCCGAATAGCTCAGGTACCCGTCAGCCGCTGCTGCGCTTCGCGGTACTTCGCGGCGGTCTTCTCCAGGATCCCGGCCGGCAGGTGCGGTCCGGGCGCGGTCTTGTCCCAGTCCAGCGTCTCCAGGTAATCGCGCACGAACTGCTTGTCGAAGCTGGCCGGACTGGTCCCGGGCCGGTAGCTGTCGGCCGGCCAGAAACGCGACGAATCCGGCGTCAGCACCTCGTCGATCAGCACCAGCCCGCCCTGCCCGTCCACACCGAACTCGAACTTGGTGTCGGCAATAATGATGCCGCGTTCCAGCGCATAGGCCGCGCAGGCGGTATAAATCTTCAAACTGACCTCGCGCACCTGCGCGGCGAGCTCCGCACCCAGCAGTTCCCGGGTGCGTGCAAAATCGATATTGATGTCGTGCGCACCGGCATCGGCCTTGGTCGATGGCGTGAAGATCGGCTCCGGCAGCCGGTCGGCCAGGCGCAGGCCGGGCGGCAGGGGTATGCCGCAGACCGCGCCGCCGGCCTGGTAATCCTTCCAGCCCGAGCCGATCAGGTAGCCGCGCACGATGGCCTCGACCGGCAATGCCGCGAGACGCCGCACGACGATGGCACGCCCCTCTACCTGCTCTCGCTCCTGCGGGTCGGGCAGCACGTCCGCCAGTGGCAGATCGACCAGGTGGTTGGAGACGATGTCACGCGTGAAAGCGAACCAGAAATTCGATACCGCCGTCAGCACCACGCCCTTGCCCGGCACCGGGTCAGGCATCACCACGTCGAAGGCCGACAGGCGGTCGGTGGTGACGATAAGCAGCTGATCGTCGCCCACAGCATAGACATCGCGCACCTTGCCACGCATCAGCAGCGGCAGGCTGGTAAGATGGGATTCGTACAGGGTATCCAGCATTCCGGGCTCCGGCAGTCGATATGAACGCATTGTACAGGCAGAATCCCGCAGCCGGGGCCAGGGCCCGCGAAAAATCACCCTGCCCTGGCTGTTTCGGCAACCGGTTTGGGTGCTAGAATGACCTGCTTTCGTATTCACTCCAGATGGATAGCGACATGAGCGAAGCAGCACGCGTGGGCCTGGTCATGGGCAGCAGCAGCGACTGGGGCACCATGCAACATGCCGCGGACGTGCTGACCCAGTTCCAGGTCCCGTTCGAGCAGCGGGTCGTGTCGGCCCACCGCACCCCCGACCTGCTGTTCGAGTACGCGGCCACCGCGCGCACGCGCGGACTGGCCTGCATCATCGCCGGTGCCGGCGGCGCGGCGCATCTGCCGGGTATGCTGGCGTCCAAGTGCAGCATACCGGTGCTCGGCGTGCCGGCGCCGTCGCGCTACCTGAAAGGCATGGACTCGCTGCTTTCCATTGTGCAGATGCCGCGCGGCGTGCCCGTGGCAACCTTCGCCATCGGCGAGGCCGGCGCGGCCAACGCGGCGCTGTATGCCATCAGCATGCTCTCTATCGGCGACGCCACGCTCGCCGCCCGGCTCGACCAGTATCGCAAGGACCTGGAAACCAGCGTCCTCGAAATGCAGTTGCCACCGCCGGCATGATCCTGCCTGGCGCAACACTGGGAGTACTGGGCGGCGGCCAGCTCGGCCGCATGTTTACGCTGGCCGCGCACAGCATGGGCTACCACGTGGTCGTACTCGATCCCGATCCGCACAGCCCGGCAGGGCGTATCGCCGGCCAGCATATCCAGGCCGGCTATACCGACCACGCCGGCCTGCAGCTGCTGGGCAATGAATGTGCGGCCATTACCACCGAGTTCGAGAACGTCCCGGCCGACAGCCTGGAATACCTCGATCAATTCTGCCCGGTGCGACCGAACGCCGGCGCGGTACGCATCGCCCAGGACCGCATTCGCGAAAAGACCCTGTTCCGGGAACACGATCTCGCCACCGCGCCGTATATCGCCATCTACGAGGCCGGTGATCTAGAGGACGCCTTCGGCGAACTCACCCCGCCGTTACTGCTCAAGACGGCCACCCAGGGCTATGACGGCAAGGGACAGATACAGGTCGGCACGCCGGAACAGGCCGTGGCCGCCTTCGAGCAGCTCGGCAGCAGGAACTGCATTCTGGAAGAAGTCGTCGATCTCAACTGCGAAATTTCCGTGATCGTGGCGCGGAGCATTGACGGCCACATGGTCAGCTACCCGGTTGGCGAGAACCGCCACGTGAGCGGCGTCCTGGACACCACGCTGGTCCCGGCCCGCATCGATAACAGCGTCAGCGAACGTGCCGTCGACATGGCACGCCGCCTGGCCACGGCGCTGGATTATTGCGGCGTGCTGGCCGTGGAATTCTTCCTTACCCGCGACGGCGCTCTGCTCATCAACGAAATGGCGACGCGGCCGCACAACAGCGGGCACTACACCGTGGATGCCTGCGTCACGTCGCAATTCGCGCAGCAGGTACGCTGTATGTGCGGACTGCCACCGGGTGCCAGCGACCTGCTCACGCCGGTGGTCATGACCAACCTGCTCGGCGACATCTGGGACAACGGCACGCCGGCATGGGAACACATACTCAACGAGCCGTACGCACACCTGCACCTGTACGGCAAGCACGTGGCACGGCCCGGCCGCAAGATGGGCCATATCAACAGCCTCGCCGGTGACGTGGACGGCGCACTGCGACTGGCAACCAGGATACGCGAGCGGCTCGGTTTCTGAAGCAGACCGCGGCCCGGCCGTCCGCGCCGGTTAACGCATTGCGTGGTGAGGAGAAACCATGATCGGGAAATTCCTGCTTGCCGGTATCGCGGTGTTCTCGCCCTGGACCGGCGTGGACTTTCTGTTCCACGGCATGATACCCGCCGACGACTACCGGGATACCGCGCAGCCGTGGCGCGCGGCGGGCGAGGCGGTAACGGGGCTGCATGCGCTGGTCGTGCTGCTCTGTGCGATGTTGTTCAGCGCCATCTATGCCTTGCTCGTCAGCCCCCGCTCGATTCGCAACGCCGTGCCGGGTGGACTGGCGCCGGGCTTTATCCCGGGAAAATAGCACAGACGGTGTCACTGCTCGCGCGCTTCCTCGACTTCACGCCCGGCTCGGTCAGTCACACCGAGCGACTGGTCTCGACCCTGGGTGGCAGCGTGGCGATCCTAGCCGTACTGACGGTATCGGCGCATTACCTTGGCACGACGGACGCGCTGCTGATCGTACCCTCGATGGGCGCCAGCGCCGTCCTGCTGTTCGCGGTGCCGCATGGCGCGCTGTCACAGCCCTGGAACGTGCTCGGCGGTCATCTCGTCTCTGCCCTGATCGGTGTCACGTGCTTCCTGCTGGTGCCGTACGCCTTCGCCGCGGCCAGCCTGGCTGTCGGTCTCGCCATCGGTGCCATGTACTACCTGCGTTGCATCCACCCGCCGGGTGGCGCCACGGCGCTGGCCGCGGTGATCGGCGGCGAGGCCACGCACGAGCTGGGCTACCGGTTCGTGCTCACACCGGTACTCGAAAACGTTCTGGTCATACTGCTGGTCGCGGTCGTCTTCAATTACTTCTTCAAATGGCGCCGCTACCCGGCATGGCTCGCGGCAAGGAAAGAGCCGGCGCATGCCGGCAAGGCGCCCATCGAACATGCCGACCTGGTGGCCGCGCTTGGACAGATCGATTCCTACATCGATGTGTCCGAGCATGACCTGCTGCGCATCTACGAACTGGCTACCGGGCAGGCCGATCAGCGCCAGCTGGCTGCCGACCAGGTCATGCTTTCCCATTATTACAGCAACGGCGCCTTCGGCGCCGACTGGTGCGTCCGCCAGATCGTCGATGCATCGCCGCACACCGACCCGGACAAGGACCTGGTGGTCTTCAAGGTCGTTGCCGGCAAGGGCCTGCGCACATCCGGCGTCATGACACGCGCCGATTTCGCACGCTGGGCAAGCTACGAGCTGGAACGCGACGACGAGAACTGGAAGCGCGTGCCGTGATACGCATTCACGCCAGCCCTGTGTCGCAACCGGGCCGATAGTGACGCGTCGTGCCCGGGTTGCCATACCGCATCGATCTGCCACAGCTGGCCTTGCTGCTGGCCAACCTGCTGCCGCTGATCGGCGTGCTCTGGCTCGGCTGGGACGTGGGCTCGATCGTGGTGCTGTACTGGACAGAAAACCTGATTGTCGGTGCCTATACCGTGCTCAGGATGCTCACCACGGGCGGCGTCCACGCCCTGTTCCTGATCGCTTTCTTTTGCCTGCATTACGGCGGCTTCTGCGCCATCCATGGCCTGTTCGTGCTCGAACTCACGGGCTTCGCCGGCCTCGACCAGGCCGCATCCGTATCCTATCACTGGCCCGGCCCGCTGGTCGTGCTCGAAAAGTTCGTCACGCTGGTCCAGCAGATACTGGCAGCCGCACCGGAACAGTTCATCTGGGCCTGCCTGGCGCTGCTGATCAGCCATGGCGCCTCATTCCTGCTGCTGTTCATCGGACAGCAGGAATATCGCCACACCACGGTGAACAAGCTGATGACTGCACCCTACAAGCGCATCGCGCTGCTGCACATAGCGGTCATCGCCGGCGGCTTCCTGGTCATGCAACTCGGCTCGCCGCTGGGCCTGTTGCTGGCACTGGTTGCGCTGAAAACCGGAATGGATATCATGCTGCATATCCGGTCACACCAGTCGCTGAAGCCCGCCGGGCAGGCCTCCGCGCCTGGCGAGGAGCACGCTGGTGAATAGCGCTGGAAAGGGGGTATGCTCGGACTACTGCTGCTGGCCGGCCTGCTCATATGGTATTTCGCCGGCCCGCGCGAAAGCTGGCACGGACGGCCCGCAACAGTGAGTTCTGACACGGGGCGACCATGGTAGAGCAGAAATACAACACCATCGAAGAGCAGATCCTGAAGGAGAGCATCGTCAGTGCCGCGGGACTGAATGCAGAAACCCTGCAGATCGGTCTCAAGGGTGATCCCTCCATGCGTGAAACGGCGCTGCTACGCAAGCGCTACCGCAACAGCATGGATGACATCATCGACACCATCGCCTCGAACCTCGAGGACATGATGCTCAACCGCGGCATCTATTGCGTGTACGTCGGTTTCAACAGCGGCGAGATCCGCACGCTGTCTGTATTCGACCCGCTGCGCTCCGAAATCCACGTCGGCGAGAAACTCGCTGACCGGCATTACATCGAGCGTCAATTCCCGACCATTCCCTTCGAGGACAAGATCGAGCTGATGCGCGAACTCTACGAGGCACTGCGTGCCACACGCTTCTACCAGCGCCTGCCGGGCTACTGGCAAAGCATACTCGAGCGGCGCTCCGGCGACTGGCAGCCGCTGAGCCGCGACGAGATCAACGCGGTATTCAGCTCTCTCAAGGCACTGCGCGAAATGCAGGAATACTACCTGCGCAATGTCACCGTGTGCATGGTCCAGGGCATCGTGCACATGCAGTTCAACTGCGACGGCACCCAGATCATCAACGCCAGGAACGTGAAGCGCTTCGTCAGCGAGAATATACCGTGAGCGATACCCCGGCTGCCGACGAGTACGGCCCGGGTGTGCGCATCAACCCGACGCTGATCGCCTCGGCCGGCATGCTCGGCGGCATCGGCCTGGACCGGCTGCATCCGCTGCCGATCCCGCCAGGCCTGCCCGGCACCGCCATCGGCATCGTACTGATGTGCATCGCCGGCGCCCTCACGCTCTGGACAATACTGCAGTACCACCGTGCCGGCACCGATGTGCGGCCGGACCGGCCTGACAGCGAACTGATCACCGGCGGACCCTACCGCTACACGCGCAACCCGCAGTACATCGTGCTGGCACTGGTGCAGATCACCGTCTCATTCTGGCTGAACAACCTGTGGGTGCTCGTGCTGACGCCGGTGACGATGATCGTCATATCCCGCTATGCCGTTCGCCGCGAAGAACGCTACCTGGAAAACAGGTTCGGCCAGGAATACCTCGACTACAGGCGGCGCGTGCGGCGCTGGATCTGACGGACATGGGATTCTTCGACAAACTGTTCGCGGGAAAACCGCGCAAGCCCGACGCGACCGCGGAAATCAATGCCATCATCGGCCGCTTCACCACCGCCACCATCATGGGTATCGATCGCGAGGAACTCGGCCGCTATCCCGCCAGGCAGTACCAGGTCATGGCCTTCCACTACGGCGCCATCGAGTACCTCGCCGGCCAGCACGGACTGGATGAAACGCAGACGCTTGGCATCTTCGTCACGTTCATCAACAGGTACTTCAACATGCCGATCAGCGAGACCGGCAGCATCAGCGAACGCCTGCAGGGCTTTCACGACAAAGCGGAAGAGCGCCGCTTTCTCGAGGCCGGCGTCGACGTGTTCCGGCGCTGGCACGAACAGAACGAGCGCCGCGCCCCGCTGGAACTCGGCACAATGCTGAAGCGCACCTGAGCAGGGCCAGTCGCACGCGCCGGGCATGCCACCATCAGGAAACAGCGCATGGCCATGGCGCGAGCCATTTGCAGCTTTTTAGGGTCTCCCTTGCTAGAATTCCCTACAGGTCACGCCATGCCCCATACATACCAGCTTCTCAAAACCATCCAATCACCAGCCGATCTGCGTGGCTTCAGCGACGCACAACTGGTGCAGCTGGCGGCCGAGGTGCGTGAATTCCTGCTGGAATCGGTCTCCTCGACCGGTGGCCATCTCGCGGCCGGGCTGGGCACGGTGGAGCTGACCATTGCCCTGCACTACGTCTTCAACACGCCACATGACCGCCTGGTCTGGGACATCGGTCACCAGGCCTACCCGCACAAGATCCTCACCGGGCGGCGCGAGGCCATGCGCAGCATGCGCCAGCGTGACGGCCTGAGCGGTTTTCTTTCGCGCGACGAAAGCGAATACGATGCATTCGGCGCCGGACACTCGAGCACCTCCCTCAGCGCGGCGCTCGGCATGGCCGTCGCGGCGCAACAGCAGGGCAGCGGGCGCAAGACCTTGGCCGTGATCGGCGACGGGGCGATGACGGCGGGCATGGCATTCGAGGCCCTCAACAATGCCGGCGACCAGGAATGTGATCTGCTGGTGGTGCTGAACGACAACGAGATGTCGATCTCGCCCAACCGCGGCGCGCTGCACAATCACCTCTCGCGGCTGCTCTCGGGCCGCATGTACACCGGCATACGCAAGGGCAGCAAGCAGGCCCTCACGCGCCTGCCGGGTGCGCAGCACTTCCTGCGCCGCTGGGAAGAGCATCTCAAGGGCATGATCATGCCGGGCACCCTGTTCGAGGAACTCGGTTTCAACTATATCGGCCCGGTGGACGGACACGACCTCCCCACCCTGGTCGGCACCCTGCGCAACATGCACAAGCTGGAAGGCCGCAATTTTCTGCACGTGGTGACACGCAAGGGCAAGGGCTATCTTCATGCCGAGCAGGACCCGTGCGTCTATCACGGTGTGACGCCGTTCGACCGCGCCACCGGCGAGCAAAAGGCCGCATCCGGCAAAACCTACACGCGCGTGTTCGGCGACTGGCTGTGCGACATGGCCGGCGACGACGCGCGTCTGATCGGCATCACGCCCGCCATGTGCGAAGGCTCCGGTATGGTGGAATTCGCACAGCGCTTCAACAGCCGCTATTTCGACGTCGGCATCGCCGAGCAGCATGCGCTGACCTTTGCCGCCGGCATGGCCTGCGAAGGGCTGAAACCGGTGGTCGCCATCTACTCGACCTTCCTGCAGCGCGCCTACGATCAGCTGATACATGACATTGCATTGCAGAATCTCGACGTCACCTTCGCCATCGACCGTGCCGGGCTGGTGGGTGCCGATGGCGCCACGCACGCGGGCGTGTTCGATCTCAGCTTCCTGCGCTGCGTCCCGAACATGGTCGTAATGGCGCCCGCCGACGAGCTGGAATGCCGGCAGATGCTGAGCACTGCCTATCACTACGCGGGTCCGGCCGCAGTGCGCTACCCGCGCGGCACCGGACCCGGCGCCGTACCGACGGATAATCTGGAAACGCTGCCGATCGGCAAGGCCGAGCGGCGCCGGCGCGGCAGCCGGGTCGCCATCCTCGCCTTCGGCAGCCGCGTGGCGGCCGCGCTGCAGGCAGCAGACGACATCGACGCCAGCGTGGTCAATATGCGTTTCGTCAAGCCGCTGGACACCGCCATGATCGCCACCATGGCGCAGGAGCACGAGATCATCGTGACCGTGGAGGAAAACGTACTGCAGGGCGGCGCCGGCTCGGCGGTGAACGAGGTGCTGCTCAGGCTGGGCACGGGCAACCGCGTCATCAACCTCGGTATCCCGGATGCCTTTATCGGACACGGTGACCACCAGCAACAGCTGGCCGAGTGCGGCCTGGACGCGGCCGGCATCCTGTCCGCCATCGAGGCTGTCATCGCCCCCGGGACGGCAGACTCCACCGCCGGCTTGCTGGCCGGCAGCTGAGGCTGCGCCCGGTCAGACGACCCCGGGCGTGCCGCCTGCGTGTCTGCCAGCCTCAGGACGCCGGCTTTGACGGCTTGCGGCCTTTCCTGAAACTCGCAATCAACTCCAGCGACATCTCGGCCGGCGGATAGAGCCGGGTGAAGCGGAAGATCAGGCCACGCGCGGTCAGCCGGCGCACTCGCCGCAGTTCGCGCAGCTGGCGCAGGCCGATGACGGCGACCAGCAGCCGCATCAGGGCCGAGCAGGCGAACACGCCGTAGAGGGCATAGTCCAGCGCCAGTTCGCGCCCGAACACCGGAATACTCGCAGGCCAGTGCAGCGCCAGCCAGCCGCCGGCCAGCGCACCGATAAAGATTCCCACCGCCGTGAACACCGCGTTGATCGCCATGAAGGCGGCCAGCCGCCGGCCCGGCAACAGCTCGTACAGGTAATTACCGCTCGACAGGCTGAAACCCGCCCACACCAGGCCACCCAGGCATTGCAGTGACAACAGGTACCAGAAATCCGTCGACACCAGCCACAGCGCGGGAACGACCGGGATGATCAGGCCGGTGATGCGTTGCACCAGGCGGCTGCCGTAGGCGTCCGCCACCCGGCCCCAGGCCGCCAGCGAGAAAAACTTCAGCATGACCGAGGCGGCGGTCAGCACCATGAACTGCAGGTAACTGAAATGCAGATTGTTCAGCATGTGCACGGTGAAAAACGGCGAGGCTATCGCGGTCGCGCCCTGGAACAGCGCCATGAAAATCACGAAACGCAGATAACCGGTTCCGCGCAGTTCGGCCAGCCAGGCGCGAAACGGCCGGGGTGGCGTCTCTTCCTCACGCGTAATGCCGGCCTGCGGGTCGTGCATGCGGGCCAGGTGGTATACCGAGACCATGCGCGCCAGCATGGCGACCAGGAACACCAGCAGGTAACCCAGCAGGGTGTAGCCGTGTTGCTGGGCCAGGTGCAGCAGAACACCCGCCGCCACCAGTGAAATGAAATTGGTCAGGGTCGACAGCCGCGAGCGATGTCCGAAGTAGCGTCCCCGCCGTCGCTCCGGTACCAGGTCGCCCATCAGGCAACCCCATTGCGGGGCGATGAAGTCGCCCGCGATATGCAGCAACAGCACGCAGGCAATGAACAGCTCCACGCTGTGCGACGGGAACAGCAGGGGCAGCGACATCAGGGGCAACCAGGTCAGCGCATGGATCACCGCGCCGGTCACGATGATGCGCTTGCGCCAGCGCACGTGACCGGCGCTGAGCCGGGCCGAGATCAGCTGCGACACCGAACCGATCAGGGCCGGCAACGCCGCCAGCCAGGCAATCTGCTGGGTCGTCGCCTTGAGAAACAGCGCGAAGGCCGAGAGGTAGGTCTCCGCGCCACCCTGCATCACCGAGAAGGCGACACCATCACGTACCGAGTGGCGCAGTGACTGACTGACCCGTGGATCCTGGTGCCGGTAAAGATTCATGCAGTGATGGGGTGAGCAGCGCGCCTGATGACCAGGAACTGGTCCGGCGCGAACCTTGACAGTATCAGTAACACGCTGTAATAATTAGCTATATTTATAATATTGGGCAGTATTCTAATTTTATATTTCTATCCAGGAATAATGTAACACACTGCCTTATATAGAAAATTACCTGATTGTCGGCCCTGCCAGACAACCGGGGCGGCGACCCGGCACGGATGCTCTTTGAATGTCAGCCCGAAACGACGCCGACAGGGACGTAGCACACAAGTTAGTTAAGGCAAAATTCAATATTGGAGCATTGACTACTTATTGAAGCACGCCCGAACCACGCTCTATCTTTATGTTTTAACTATTTTTTTCATCTTCGCCGTCGAGCGGCATGTTGTAGGCGGCCATGCTCGGACGCTCCATCTCGGGCTTTTCCCCTTCTTTTGTCTGGTTTTGTCTGCGCCGCTCCAGATGCGTCTCCAGCGCGTCCTGTTTCATCGGAATAGTATTTTCGGCATACATGATCTGGCGGATCATGCGGTCGCCGAATTCCATGAGCGCGATATCGTCGGCAAGCAGCCGGTCCAGCGTCTCCGGGTCGACATCGTAGGTGGTCTGGAATCCCTCGCTCCGGATGAACTCCCGGAAACGGTCCACGTCATAGCTGGCCATGAAAAAGAACTTGCGGCTGGTCATCGACATCCTGCCGATGTAGGGTCCGGCCGATTTCACTTTCAGGATCTGCTGGCGCCACAGGCGACCTTTCTCGTCGTATTCCTCCAGGCCCTGTTCCTTGCGGTATTCGTCGATGGTCAGCTTGCGGTCCTCGAAGTGGCCATGACAGTGATCTTCCTTCACCAGCGCGTAGGCAGCACGGTCGAAGTTCTCGTCCTGGCGGCGCATCGACAGCAGCCCGACCGGGTAGTAACGGCATGCCGTCGGACGGTCCTCGTACACACTGCAGCCTTCATCGGTAACAAACTGGCACTCGCTGGTGCCTTCCTTCGGTTTGTACTTCACGCCGGCCACGCTCTCCTTGCCGAACTCGAAGGGTTCGGTGTACAGGCGCAGGAACTCGGTCGAACTGATGCCCAGCCGCCGCTTCAGGCGGATGATGTCGTACGGTGTCAGCATGATGTCGATGTTCTTGCAGCAGGCATTGAAGCAGTCGATGTCCTTGTGGCAACGAAACTGGATGACGGCATCGCCGGAGAGCTGTGATGGCACTACCGGGCTGTCAGGAATCGGGGACTCTTCGATCAGCTTCTTGTCATCAGACATCTTGCTTACCTCTCTTCATAGTCGGTGTCAGAGCACATTTTTTCCTGATATTACATACAGTCAATATCAGGAAAAAATGTGCTCTGACACCGTAAAAAAACAAAGTCCGGGCACCGCTGGGTACCCGGACTTCGAAGGTCAAACTGCTGTTCGGGTATTACTTGAACAGCTTGGACTTGTCGACCAGGTCAGTGTGGGCGCGCTTGAAGCAGGTCCACTGCTTGGACTCCTTGTCATAAACGGAGTTCACGAAGCACTTCCAGTTCTCCTCATCGACCACGTTGTGGTCCATGCGGTAGTAGAAGCCCGGGTAACGGGATTCTTTACGGAACTGGATGTGCTTCATGTGGGCTTCGGCCGTCAGGATGCGGTGGTAGTTCTCCCAGGCACGCAGCAGTTCATGCAGGTCCTTGGCACGCATCTTCAGGGCGTCTTCCTTCAGCATGTCCAGCTTCTCGCCGGCCACTTCCAGCATCTTCGCATTGGTCGTGTAGTAGGTCGCAACACCGGCCACGTACTCGTCCATGATCTTCTGCAGACGGAACTGCAGCATCTTCGGAGTAATGTAGTTCGGGTTGATGTCGATCGCGGTCGAGTAGTCCTTGAACTCCAGGTAGGTCTTCACCGGCTGGTAGATCTGGGCAACCAGTTCTTCCACGGGAGTGTCGAGCTCGGGCTTCAGGTCCTTGTTGTCCAGGCAGTACTTGACCATGGACTTGGCACACATGCGGCCCTCGGCATGGGAACCGGAGGAGAACTTGTGACCGGAGGCGCCCACGCCGTCACCGGCAGTGAACAGGCCCTTCACCGTGGTCATGCCGCGGTAGCCCCAGTTCCAGCCCTTCGGCAGGTGCTCGGGAATACCCTCGCCATAGGCCTCGTCGGTCGGCGCACCGACGTCGGTAGGACCGGATACCCAGATACCGCAGCAACCGGAGTGCGAACCCAGCAGGTAGGGCTCGGTCGGCATCAGCTCGGAGTTCTTCTTCTCCGGCTCGATGTTCTCACCGACCCAGATACCGCACTGGCCGACACACATGTCGAGGAAGTCTTCCCAGGCTTCCGCCTCGAGGTGCTTCACTTCGCGCGGGGTCAGGGTCTCACGCAGGTTGGCAAGGGCGGTCACGGTGTCCATGTAGATCGGACCACGGCCTTCCTTCATTTCCTTCAGCATGAGGTGGTTACGCAGACAGGAAGCCGGAACGGCGGCCGCGCCATAGGGCGGGTAGTCGTTCAGCATATCCTTGTTGCGGTCCATGTAGACTTCACCGAAGGCATTGGTGGCCTTCGCCTTGAACAGCAGGAACCAGGCGCCAACCGGACCGTAACCGTCCTTGAAGCGGGTCGGTACGAAGCGGTTCTCCATCATGGTCAGCTCGGCGCCGGCCTCGGCAGCCATCGCGTAGGTGGAACCGGCATTCCAGACCGGGTACCAGGCACGACCCTGGCCTTCACCGACGGAACGCGGACGGAACAGGTTTACACAGC
>JBATJF010000022.1:0-3536 GCA_049668345.1 Gammaproteobacteria bacterium | reverse complement strand
TATTGCAGTTCGTCTTCCAGGTCAGCCGTGCCGAGCGTGTACTGCTCGTAGCTTTCCTTGTCCATGAAGGTGCAGCCGTCGGCATCCCGGTACAGGTACTGCACCGGCCGCCGTCCGAACTCGACCGGCTGTACGACATCGTCGCCCCTGAAACGGTTTTCATATTTCGCCTTGCTCACGATGTCGAAGCCGCGCACCTTGTAAAGCGTGCTGCCGCTGCGCGAGGACGGGCTCTGGACATCGAGTGCCTTGATGATCACCTTGCGGGCATCGATGTCGATGACCATGCCTTTTTTAAGTTCGCTGGCTTTCATGTCGCGAGCTAGTCGTGGTGGTGTCCATCCGGGCCATGTACGTGACCGTGTTCCAGTTCCTCGGCGGTGGCCTCGCGGATGTCGATAATCCTGACGTCGAAATTGAGCTGCACGCCGGCCAGCGGGTGGTTGCCGTCCACGGTGATGGTGTCGTCCTCGACCTTCGCGATCATCACCACAATGGCCTGGCCGTCCGGGCCCTGGGCATGGAACTGCATGCCGGGCTGGATTTCCTGGTCGGCGGGGAACATCTCGCGCGGTACCGACTGGACCCGCTCCGCCTCGCGCACGCCGTAACCCTGTTCGGGCGGGATGGACACGGACAGCTCTTCTCCGGCGGTCTTGCCGGTGAGCGCTTCTTCCAGGCCCGGGATGATGTTGCTGGCGCCGTGCAGGTAGCAGAAGCTGCCGTCGTCCGACTGGTCGATGATGTTGTCGTCGTCGTCTTTCAGTGTATAGGCGATACTGATCACCCGGTTGTTTGCTATCTGCATGCTAGGCTCCTGTAGAATTGTGCCGGGTGACTGCCGGATTCGGGTGATCGTAGCGGGCATGGCGCGAGAGCGAGGGCGTATCTTCCCGGCCCCGGGCGCATAACGATGCCATGCAAGGGGGAACAGGGGAAGTTCTGGCCGCTGCTTCCAACAGCGCAGGCGATAGATCCTGGCTCCGACAGCCTCCTGGATGCGGGTTTGTGGCGTAAGGCGCCGAATGTTAGCACAGCCTGTTGGCCGATGTGTGAAATTGCCGCGAAACAGGGGAAAAACAGGTATTACGAACGGCATGGACTGGCAGGTATACATCATTCTCTGTTCCGATGATTCGCTCTATACCGGCATCACCTGCGATGTCCGGCGCCGGCTCGGGCAGCACGGCGGGAAGCGGGGTGCGAAATATTTCCGCGGCCGCCAGCCGCTGCAGGTCGTATACCTCGAAGCCGGTCACAGCCGCAGCAGCGCGAGCCGGCGCGAGGCCGCGATCAAGAAGCTGACGCGTACCGGGAAGCTGCGGCTGATCGGGTCTGGCGCACCAATACCCTGTGGATGATATGCGAATGACCGACGCTGCGTCGCCGGTTAACCCTGCTGGTCGTCCGGCGGCACGGGAACACTCGTGTCCTTGCCATTCGCCGCCGGGTGCGCCGGCCTGGTGCGTAATGCTTTTTTCTTGACGTCCAGCGTGAACCAGTCGTCCCGGGTGATTTCGTGGAAGTAGTCGGCTTCCTCTATCAGCTGTCTCGAGGTCGTGGCGGGCACGGCCGCAATCTCGACGCGCACACCTTCCGAATTCAGATGGCTGACCAGCTCGACGTAATCCGATTCGCCCGACATGATGATGATGGTGTCGACCTTGTTGGCCAGTTGCGTGGCCTTGATGGACAGCGGGATGTCCGCGCTCTTGTGGCAGGGGCGCACCGAGCCGTGGTAGTTGGCATGCAGGCGTTCACGCAGCTTGGACGATATCTGCTTGCCTTCGCGGAAATACACCAGCCGGTTGAGTCCGCGGTTTCCCAGTAACCGAGGTACCAGGGTATCGAAGTTGAGCATGGTGGTGGGCTTGTTGGTCTCGGCGTGAATGCTGCGCTCGATGTTGTTGCCGTCGACCAGGATGGCGACGGACTGGCTGATCAGGACCTGCTGGTTATCGCTGCTTGTCATTGGATCTGTCCGGTAAGGAACGGTATTTTTCGGCGGGTGCGTTGTACAATGCACAGAAATTATCCGAATTTCAATGATCGTTACGGGGTGCGGGCATGATGGGCATGGCGTTGTCGATACACGTGTGGAGCGCGGTGATCTGGGTGGGCGGAATGTTCTTTGCCTGGATGGTGCTGCGACCGGTGGTGGCCGGCCAGCTCGAACCGCCGCAGCGGCTGACGCTATGGGACGGGGTGTTCCGCCGCTTTTTCCCCTGGGTGTTTGCCGCCATCGCCGTGTTGCTGGCAAGCGGTTACTGGATGGTGCTGTCCTTCTACGGCGGTTTCGATCACGTCGGGCTGTACATACATGTCATGCACTGGGGCGGCTACGTCATGATCCTGATTTTCCTGCATGTGTTTTTCGCCCCGACCCGGCGCCTCAGGGCTGCGGTGGCCGAAGCAGACTGGCCGACAGGTGGCCGGGCGTTGGCACAGATCCGCCGGCTGGTCGGCGTCAATGTACTGGTCGGCCTGCTGGTGGTGGCGGTTGCCTCGGGCGGGCGTTATCTGCTCGGCTAGCCCGCATTTCTCACCGGGCGGCGGGCTGGCTTGCGTGTGCAGGGGCTGCGTACTACATTCAAAACGGGGAGTCGTAAACGGCGCGAACAGGCGCAAGGAGCATGGTTGTGATCAACTCGACAACATTCCAGGGTTCGACCGATCCCCGGTTTCCGCATGCACCCGCGGGCTGGTCAGTGGCCGAGGCGGAGCAGACGGCATCAGGCGAAGGCTTGCAACCCGATGACGGTCACTGGGAGGCGGTGCGCGCATTACAGGAGTATTTTGCACGGCATGCGGACGGCCCGGTGTTCAATGCACGAGAACTGCATGATGCCCTTGAGGAGAAGTTCCATGCCCGTGGCGGCATGAAATACCTCTACCGGTTGTTTCCGGGCGGCCCGGTGACGCAGGGTTGTCGTCTGGCCGGGCTCGAAGCGCCGGCTGGCAGCAGCGACCGGGGATTTGGCAGCGTGCAGTGACAGTCGGTGGATGATCATTTTGTCTCTGCACGGGAAGTCCTGTTATTCTGGTTCAGTGGGCCGGCAAGCCGGCACTGGTTCAATTCCACGCCCGCCTTCGACAGCGTGATCAGAGAGCGCTTCGAGGCCACCTGGCAGCAGGCGCGCGATGGTGCCCTGTCCAGCTGGGAGCAAACCGCGGACGATGCCCTGGCGCTTGTGATCGTGCTTGACCAGTTTCCATTGAACATGTACCGCGATCAGGCGCTTTCCTACAGTACCGAGGCACAGGCGCGGGCCGTGGCAAGTCGCGCCATCGATCGTGGCCATGACCGGCAACTGCCGGGTGAGCGAGTGGCCTTTCTGTATCTGCCTTTCATGCATAGCGAAACGCTGGCGGACCAGGACCGTTCCGTGGCACTGTTTCGGGCGGCGGGGCTGGAAAAAAACCTTGAGTTCGCGCTGGGCCATCGCGACATCGTGCGACGTTTCGGGCGTTTCCCGCACCGTAATCGTGTCCTCGGGCGTGACAGCAGTGCCGAGGAACTCGCCTGGCTGGCCTCG
>JBATJF010000021.1:0-9390 GCA_049668345.1 Gammaproteobacteria bacterium | reverse complement strand
AGAACAACGGACAGGCCGGCGCGCAGTCGTCCGAGGATACCGTGCTCAACTCGGGCCTGATGACCGGTACCGGTGTGCGCGTGGTCGCAACCGAAAAACTCTTCAGCCAGGGCAGCCTGGTGCAGACCGGCAACAACCTGGACATGGCTATCGAGGGCCGCGGTTTCTTCCAGATCCTGATGCCGGACGGCACCCTGGGTTACAGCCGTGACGGTACCTTCCAGATGAACGCGCAGGGCGAAATCGTCACCGCCAAGGGTTACGCGCTGCAGCCGGGTATTACCATTCCGGAGGATGCCCAGAGCATCACCATCAGCACCGATGGCATTGTCTCGGTAAGACAGCCCGGCAATTCGGTCCCCACCCAGGTCGGTACGATCCAGCTATCGGATTTCATCAACCCTGCCGGCCTGCAGCCGGTTGGCCAGAACCTGTTCCTGGAGACCGGCTCCAGCGGTGCGCCGCAGACCGGAACGCCCGGGCAATCCGGTATCGGCGCGCTGGCGCAGGGGGTGCTGGAGACCTCCAATGTCAACACCGTCGAGGAACTGGTGAACATGATCGAGACCCAGCGCGCCTATGAAATGAACTCAAAGGCCATCTCGACAGCGGAGCAGATGCTGGAATACGCAAATAACACGCTCTAGGCGAAACACGGTGAGCGTCGGAGGATATAACCATGCCGCGTAATACGGTAATCGATGTGCTGAAGCTCGTTGTCTGTTGCACCATCGTCTGGCTGACAGGCTGTACGACCGGTTCGGTTTTGACCCGTCCGGGCGAGCCGGGATTCGCACCGGCGCAGCCGGTCTTGCAGCAGCCGGCCCTGCAGCACAACGGCTCGATCTACATGTCGAGTGTGCCACGGCCGCTGTTCGAGGACATCAAGGCACGCCAGGTCGGTGACCTGCTGACCGTGATACTCGATGAACAGACCGATGCCAGCAAGTCGGCCAGCACCGGCATCACAAAGGATTCCAGTACGGATATCAGTGCGCCGACCATCCTCGGGCAGGATGTGACTCTGGGCGGGAACCCGCTCGGTACGGGACTGGATTCGGCCAGTGATTTCTCGGGCGAGGCGGACAGTTCCCAGAGCAACAAGCTGCAGGGCAGCATCACTGTCACCGTCGCCGAGGTGCTGCCGAACGGCAATCTCAGGATACAGGGCGAGAAATGGATCGCTATCAACCAGGGTGATGAATACGTGCGTCTGCGTGGCATCGTACGGCCGGTCGATATTGCACCGACCAACACGGTGTTCTCGACCCAGGTTGCCGATGCGCAGATCACCTATCGCGGCAAGGGCGCCACGGCGGACTCCAATGCCATGGGCTGGCTGGCGCGGTTCTTCATTTCACCACTCTGGCCTTTCTGACGGACTACCGGGACAAACACGATGAAAACAATCCACGTAACCAGGGCCTGTGTTGCCATGCTGTTGATGCTGCTGTCTGCCGGCATCCCGGCTGAACGAATCAAGGACCTGGCATCGGTCGCCGGGGTGCGTGCCAACCAGCTGATCGGCTACGGCCTGGTGGTTGGCCTGGACGGTACCGGCGATTCGTCCAGCCAGCCGTTCACGGTGCAGAGTCTGACCAGTATGCTGGCGCAGCTTGGCGTTGTGATCCCGCCGAACGTCAAGCCGCAGCTGAAAAATGCCGCAGCGGTGATTGTCAGCGCCGAGCTGCCGGCCTTTGCCAAGCCGGGCCAGACCATCGACGTGACCGTGTCATCGCTAGGTAATTCCAAGAGCCTGCGTGGCGGCACGCTGCTGATGTCGCCGCTGAAGGGCGCGGACGGGCAGGTTTATGCCATCGCGCAGGGTAACCTGGTGGTTGGCGGTTTCGGGGCGGGTGGTGCGGATGGTTCGCGCGTGACGGTGAACGTGCCGAGCGTAGGCCGGGTGCCGAACGGCGCGACGGTGGAACGCGGCGTGCCCAGCCCGTTCGACTCGAGCGACACCATTACGCTGAACCTGAACACGGCGGATTTCACCACTGCCAGCCGTGTGGTGGAAAGCATCAACAGCACCATGGGCAAGGATACGGCGATGGCGCTGGATGGCGGATCCGTGCGCGTGCGTGCGCCGCTGGATACCGATAAAAAGGTGATGTTCGTGTCGATGCTGGAGAACCTGCCGGTCGAGCCGGGCGAGGCGGCAGCGCGCGTCATTATCAATTCCCGGACCGGTACCGTCGTCATCGGCAGCCATGTGCGGGTGATGCCGGCCGCTGTATCGCACGGCAGCCTGACTGTCACCATCACCGAGCAGCCCGGGGTCAGTCAGCCGGCGCCGCTGTCCGATGGTACCACCACCGTGGTGCCGCGCACGGATATCGCTATTTCCGAGGAGGGCAGCCGCATGTTCCTGTTCGAACCCGGTATCACGCTGAACGAGATTGTCCGCGCGGTCAACCAGGTGGGCGCCGCACCCGGTGACCTGGTGGCGATCCTCGAGGCGCTCAAGGTGGCCGGCGCGCTGCGTGCCGAACTGCTGGTGATCTGATCGTCACCCGGCCGGACATGCCATGATCAAGGACCTTGCAAGCGCCTCCGTCTATACCGATTTCAATGGCCTGGCGAAGCTGCGCGCTGCGGCTGGCCAGCAGTCACCCGGGGCGCTGCGCGAGACCGCGCGCCAGTTCGAGGCGCTGTTCGTGCAGAGCATGCTCAAGGCGATGCGCGAGGCCAGTCCGGGCGACGGACTGTTCGACAGTGACCAGTCACAATTCTACCGCGACATCTACGATCGCCAGCTGGCCCTGGAAATGGTCAAGGGTCGTGGCATCGGGATCGCCGATATGCTGGTGAAGAACCTTGGCGGAGATGTTGAAGCGGTGCAGCAGCCTGTGTCCCGGCCGGGAGCGCCGGTGGTTGCGCCGGCTGACCTGGCATCCATGGCGCCACTGGTGCCGATGAACAGGGCGCATCGGGCATTGCTGGATATCGACGCGCAGGCAATTCCGCTGATCGAACTGGCGAGCGTGAAGCAGGGGAGCGTCCGGGCACCCGGCACCGCGAGTGACTGGCGTCCGGGCGATCCGGAGGAATTCATTCGCGACCTGATGCCGTACGCGGAACAGGGTGCGGCGGAACTGGGTGTGCATCCGGGTGTTATAGTGGCCCAGGCCGCGCTGGAAACCGGCTGGGGGCAGAAAATCATTCGCCACCCGGATGGCCGCAGCAGCTTCAACCTGTTCGGTATCAAGGCGGATTCGCGCTGGTCGGGGGAAAGGGTGAGTGTGCCGACCCTTGAGTTCGAGGGGGGGGCTGCCGTTAAGAAGCGTGCGGCATTCCGCAGTTATACCTCGCTGGATGAGGCAGTATCGGGATATGTCGAGTTTTTACGCAGTAACCCGCGCTACCGGCAGGTGCTGGAGCAGGCGGGGGATGCGGATGCCTACCTGGACGGACTGGAGTCGGCCGGGTATGCGACGGACCCGCAGTATGCGGACAAGATCAGGGACATCATGCGGCGCGATTCGCTCGAATTGCGCCCGGATCAGCTGGCACTGTCCGGGGAGCCGCCAGGGAGCTGAATCAGGCGTTTGAACGAATCAGGGAAGAGGAATAGCCATGAGTAGCGGCTTGTTGGGCATAGGAAGTTCGGCGCTGTTGAGTTACCAGCGGGCACTGGATACGGTCGGCCATAATGTTGCCAACGTCAATACGCCGGGCTACAGCCGTCAGCGCGTGGAACTGGCGTCCCGACCCGGTCAGGGACTGGGCAGCGGTTTCATGGGTGCAGGCGTAGACGTTACGACGATCCGCAGGAACTACGACCAGTTTGTCATCGATGGCCTGCGTAACAGCAGCGCTTCCTACAGCGAACAGAAAACCCTCGCCACGCTTGCCGGCAATCTGAACAACCTGCTCGCGGATGACACGTCCGGCCTTGGCCCGGTGCTGGGATCCTTTTTCGATGCCGTGCAGGGCGTGAGTAACGATCCGACATCGACCGCGGCGCGCCAGGTGATGCTGAGCGAGGCTGGAACGCTGGTGAGCAGCTTCCAGGGTCTGGGCAACTGGATGGAGGGCAACCGCCGCGACCTCAGCGCCCGCATGGACAGCAAGACGCAGGAGATCAACCATCTGGCCGGCGCCATCGCCACGAGCAACCAGAAGATCATCGAGGCACGCAGCAGTGCCGGCGGCCAACCGCCCAATGACCTGCTGGATGCGCGTGACCAGCTGGTACTTGAATTGTCAGAACTTGTCTCGCTGACGACAACCACCCAGGAGGACGGTTCCCTGAACGTATTCATCGGCAGCGGCCAGTCGCTGGTGCTTGGTGTCGAGGCGAGCACCATGGGTGTGCTGGCTAATCCCGGGGATCCGGGCCAGTCCGATATCGTCATCGGTGCAAGCGGGCAGCCACCGGTTGTTGTGACCAGCCTGATCAAGGGGGGTGAGCTGGGCGGCCTGCTGCAGTACCGGAAGCAGGTGCTTGATCCGGCAATCAACGGGCTGGGCCGTATTGCAATCGAGCTGGGCACCTTCATGAACGAACAGCATCGTGCCGGCATGACCCTGAACGGACAGCTTGGCCAGGAAATTTTCGCGGTGGCCGGTCCGCAGCTTGTTGCTGATGCCGGCAATAGTGGCAGTGTGGCGGTCGCATTCGACGATGTTTCGCAGCTGACAGCAGATGATTACCGTCTTAACTTCGATGGCAGCAGCTGGAGCCTGACACGCGCGGGCAGCGGGCAGAATGTGCCGCTCGGCGGGACGGGTACCGTCGCAGACCCCTTTGTCGCTGAGGGTATCAGTATTACCCCCGGTGCGGGCGCTGTTGCGGGCGACAGTTATACCATACGACCGGTGCGTGACGGCGCCGGCGGGATCGGGCTGCTCATCGGCGATCCGCGTGACCTGGCGCTGGCGGCGCCTGTACGCACTTCGGCAGCAGTTGCAAATGCCGGTACCGGCCAGATCAGTCCCGGCACAGTCACCGATATCGATAACCCGGCCTTCCAGTCGCCGCCGGGCACGCTCACGCCGCCCGTGTTGATACGGTTTACCAGCCCGACCAGCTATGAAGTGGTCGATCAATCCACGCTGGGCGTGATCGATACCGGCGTGTATGACCCGGCCACCGGCGCCGATGTATTCCCGACCGCCGGCCTGGGCGTGGATTACGGTTACCGGGTGCGACTGACAGGTAATCCGGCAAGTGGTGATGAATTCAGCATCGCCTTCAACAGCGGCGGGGTGGGCGACAATCGCAATGCGCTGTTGATGGCTGGCCTGCAGACTGCACAGGTGATGAACGGTGGCAGTGCCGGATTCAACGATGCCTACGGCGAAATGGTCGCCGAGGTCGGTACGCGCACGCGGCAGGCGCAGGTCGGCAGCGACGTGCAAATGCGGGTGATGGAGCAAAGCCAGGCAGCCTGGGCGTCGGAATCCGGCGTCAACCTGGATGAAGAAGCAGCCAACCTGCTGCGTTTCCAGCAGGCCTATCAGGCAGCCGCCCAGATTATCTCGGTGGCAGGCACGATATTCGATACGCTGATAAGCGCAGTGAGGAACTAACATGCGAATCTCGACAGCACAACTGTTTCAGCAGCGCGTGACGGCCATGCAGAACCAGCAGACGCGCCTTGCGCATACCGAGCTGCAATTATCGACCGGCAAGCGGCTGGTATCCCCGGC
Organism: Gammaproteobacteria bacterium; assembly: GCA_049668345.1. Taxonomy (GTDB): domain Bacteria; phylum Pseudomonadota; class Gammaproteobacteria; order UBA9214; family UBA9214; genus UBA9214. The sequence continues at coordinate 3,732 of JBATJF010000021.1, read as the reverse complement.
CGACGATCCGGCCGCCAGCCTGCGCAACCTGCAGCTGCTCGATTACCAGACACAGAATCAGCAGCACATCGAGAACATCAATACGGCGCAGGGTCGCCTGGACCTCGAGGAGGGCGCGCTTGCCTCGGGCGTCAACATGCTGCAACGCCTGCGGGAACTGGCGGTGAGTGCAATGAATGCCACGCTTGGCCCCGGCGATCTGCAGGCCATCGAGGTCGAGGCGCGCTCGCTGCTCGACGGCCTGGTGGCGACGGCCAATTCCCGGAATGTCAATGGCGAGTACCTGTTTGCCGGATTCCAGGTCAATGCGGAGCCCTTTACGGATAATGGAACCGGTACGGTCGTCTACAGCGGTGACCAGGGCCGGCAGCAACTGCAGATCAGTGCCGACCGCAAGCTTGCGGTCGCTGATAATGGCGCGGATGTATTCCTGGGTATCAATCGTGCGGCCGGTGGTGTCGGCAGCGTATTCGATATCGCGAATGATTTTGCCAATGCGCTGGCCGCCGGTACGCCGGGTCCGGACAGCCTGACCGACATCGACGCCGCCATGGACCGCTTGCTGGCAGTTCGCGCAGACGTGGGCAGCCGGCTCCGCATCGTCGATGACCAGCGCGACATCAACCAGTCCTACGGCCTGGTTCTCGAGCGTGAACGCTCGGACCTGGTCGACCTGGATTACACCGAGGCAGTGTCACGTTTCAACCGCGAGCTGCTGGCTTTTCAGGCCTCCCAGCAGGTGTTCTCGAAGGTGCAGGAACTGAACCTGTTCAACTTTATCCGCTAGCCACGCTGTTGGACCGGCATTCGTATGCCGGTAGCGCCGGCAAGATCGTCCATCCCCGTTTCAAAGAATCCCGCTGGTTGCCGATACAGCTGGCACGGGGCCGCGTTGTGGTCTGTCCATACATGGAATAGTGGGGCAAGAATATGAGTATCTCATCTGTCGGGAATCAACCGTATCCCGGTGCCGTCATGGATCTGCCGGCCGCAAAGGGACGCCACGCACACCGCATGAACAGTGAAGCGGTAGCGGCAGAACCCTCCGTCAGGGCCAATGCCGATGACGAATCCGTAACCCGCGCCGAAAAACACGATCATCACGGGCATCGCGGTCACGGATTCGGCTTTGGCCGTTACGGTATGGGCATGGGCCACGCTATACACGAACAGATGCGCGCCGCACGCCGGGAGGTTGCCAGCGAGCAGGTCGCTGAGGCCGTTGCCGACCTGACGACGAAGGTGGCCGAAGTGATCGGGGCCGCAGGGCAGCTGGATGGCATGGATACCGCGCAGGAGAATTTTACTGCCGCGGTTCAGGATGTGGTGGATCGTTTTGACAGCGGCGAGATCGGGCGTCGCAGCGCGATGGCCGGATTCCGTGCCGCCTTCGAGGACCTTGCCGATGCGGTGCGTAGCGGCTCCGCAGACGATGCGCCGGTTGCCGAAGATGATATGCCGGTCGATATTCTCGCCGTGGATGCCAGCGTTGTGTCTGCCGGCGCGGCAGATCCGGATGCAGGAGGGGCGACGGACGGGGGCAGCGGGTCCCTGGTCGAAAGCCTTGGCCAGGTTTTCAATACGTTCATGCAGGGTCTGAGATCCGATTTTGCGGCACTGGGCGGGATGCGATCGTTCCTGTCGTCGGAAAACCGCGATATGATTCGTGAAACGTTTGTGGATCTGTACCGCGAGCTCGCCGGCCTGAATGCCGGGGAAGCGGACGTTGAAAAGGAGGCCGCGGACGTCGACCAGCTGGCCTGACCGGGTACGGGCCGAGGGTATTAATGGTGGCGTCCCTGCCGTGGTGCCTCCCCCTTATTGACAGGCCCACCCCGTGCCGTTCTCCAGTTCGAGTACGGGACTGGACGAGATATCAAGTAGTTGTATCAAGGCGACATCCCTGTCATACAACTTCCTGGCAAGCTTGATTACTCGTTCAGTGCCCTCGAGCTGGTGCTGTCACGGGATTGAGATATCAATCCGGTAGTAATAGGTGACGTCCCTGTCGTACTACTTCCCTGATAAGCCGATATACCCAAGCTGTACTGCGCGCTTGCTTCTGACCCGGTCCCGGCTGATGTTTTTTTATCGGAATGCCGGTTACGCGGGACTGGTCTTGCTGCCTCCATCCCCCATGACTTGAATATCCAATACCAGGATTAACGCGCAGCAATCCCTGCTGTGCATGCATAAAGGCATGCGTACGTGGTATGGGAAAAATGGTGTCTTCTCTGGCGCGCGACTGAAGGTCGCGTGCGGTTGTCACTCAGGGCAGATTTAGGACCCGTAGGTACGGTGGCGACAACTTGATCGGGAGTATATAAAAACTGTACGGTATTACAAGTGGTTTTTTATGTTACTGAAATATGATTTACAGATTGCGCTCTAACTGTTTGTAAACACCATCAAGGCAGCTTCAGTAATGCTGTCAGTTCCGGTTCCATTCCCGTGGCCATGCGCGTCCTGGCATATTCTTCATAAGCTTCGACGATCCGCTCGCTCAGTTGCTTGAGTGACTGGTTGCGCGGGCGGCAGATGCCATGCAGGAGTACCAGCGCATCGTCCCTGCAAATTCCCTGGCTATGCATCACCAGGCCGAGTGCAACGCTGACGATACCTGATACGTGGACGGCGCGACCGAGGTTGTAGATTTCCCGGGACCGGGATAGCGACGCCTCGATTTCGGCGCTGACCTGGCTCGGTGTAAGTGGCTTGACCAGGTAGCCAAGGGCACCCAGCTGGGAAGCCGCGGACACGGTCTGGAAATCGTCGGATGCGGTGAGAAAGATGAACGGGATGCCGAACTCGTATTTCAGGCGTTTTGCCAGCTCCAGTCCCGATGTGTCAGGGAGTTCCTGGTCGATGACGGCCAGGTCATAACGCAGCTTCACGCAGGCTGCGATGGCCTCCTTGCCGTCACCGGCTGTGCTGATCCGGAAGCGTTCGTTCCTGATGCCCTCGCCGAAGGCGAGCCGGATCACCGGGTCATCGTCCACCAGCAGTATTTCCGATTGAGGGTGTTCACGCACCATGGCTGGCCTGCGGCATGCCTGAGGGCGGGATGACATTAGTATGGTGTTTCTGCCTGCGCATGTTTGTGAATCCATTCGGTGGTGATAGGCATGAATACAGCCAATGTAAATACTTCAATCAGTGTGCTATTTCAAGGGCGGCATGGTTAATGCCGGATTTTGTTGCCTGTTCCTGCTGTAATATTAGCTTCACACGGCCGTATTCCGCTTCCATCAGATCAACGATTTCCATGGCGCCGTGCGTTGAGCCGCCACGGCCCAGCCTGTCCAGCCGCTCACACAGACCGGCCAGTGCGGCAGCGCCCAGTTGCGCTGAACTGGACTTGAACTTGTGTGCGGTACGGCTGAGTTCCCGTGCATCGCCATGTTGTGCGGCGCTGCGCAGTTCCTGCATGCGTTGCGGGGCTGTTTGCAGGAACAGGTCGATGATGCGTTCCGTGAGACGCTCGCCGTTCTCCAAATTGCGAAACTCCTCCAGGCACGCCGTGTTGAATGTCAGGCCCTCCGGCTCGAGAGGTGCGGCAGGAGGCGTTGCCTGCATGGAATTGCCGTCGTGGTCCGGACGGCGATGTGGCAACTGGCCGGCAAGCATGGTGTACAAGGCTTCCATTGTCAGCGGCTTGCAGAGGTAATCGTCCATGCCAGCCGCGAGGCACTTGTCGCGTGCGTCGCTCATGGCATTGGCGGTCAGGGCGAC
>JBATJF010000020.1:0-3784 GCA_049668345.1 Gammaproteobacteria bacterium | reverse complement strand
ACGGCGCTATGGAACAAAAATCCTGCTGCAGGTCCCACGGACACCCGCACTCCGGATCGCGCAACCGGGCCATGACGTCCAGCAATGCTGTTATGTTTTCCCGCTCAGCGGACTTGCTGACTGACATTATCTTCCTCCATGCGACACGCGAGGGAGTATAAGCCAGAAGACGATTGCACAACGGAAGGATGGAAGGATCGGTCTGCACGACCTGTGCGGTTTCGCAGCTGCCGGCAGGAAGCGCTACGCCGGTGCGGGTTTACCAGCTGCGCTGCGGGCCAACGTCGACGTGAATGAAATCGGAGCCCGGGTAATAACCGACCCCGCCTGCCTTCATCGACAGGGCGGCCGTATGCAGCTGCTTCAGATCGCAACCCGGCAAACGTATATCGATAGCCATGCCCCGCATGTGGTAACTGCGCCTGGCGATGCCCGAACTCTTGTTGCGCAGCGTGGCATTCGTCGCGGGCGAGCGATAGCCGGAGATAACCTGGAAGGCCTTGCGGCTGCCGACTGTTGATTGCAGCACGTACAGCAGGTCCAGCAGACCGGTGTCTATTGGATGGATGTCACCGGAACGGTGATCGCGCAACAGGGTATTGATATCCTGCAATTCGCTGTCTATGAAATCGCCTTCGGCCCAATAGGTCGCAGAAAGATCTTCGCCGGTATGGGTATTGTGCAGGCTGAGCCTGCGCTCATGCGCCGGTTTCGTGCCGGCAAACGCAGGGGGCACCAGCAGCGCGGCGCTGGCCAGGATTCCGATACGGAGAAATTCACGTCGCTTGACGGACGCCAGCAACGTCTGGCGCGCTCGATCTTTTGACTCATGCATACCACTGACTCCTGCCTCAAATCAATGATAACCAGCTGTATTCAAAAGATATTATTATCGCCAGTAAAATTAGTGGTTGATTATACACCAGTTAACCGGCAAGTAAATACCCTACTCTCTGCAAGCATTCATCCATCATGCAAATTGATCGGGATGGAAACTGCGTCAAGACCTACAGGCTGCCATGTGCCCGGTCGGGAAAGCGTGATGAGCATCACATACAAAACGGCATACCGGGCCAGCTCACGCGGGGCCCGGCATTGCCGGTGCCGATGCAATCAATGCCTGGCGCCGCTGCGCAAGGCGGAAATCACCCGGTCTTCGTAATGAATGCGATCGGCTATGCACTCGCCCAGATTCGACAGGTCCATGGCCAGGAACTCGACGCTGTTATCGAGCGACATCGCTTCGTACTTGTCGTTGAAGCGCAGAATCGTATCGGTGGTCTCGACGATTTTCGGGTAAAGCTCGTCGGCGATGGCCAGGACGGCCTTACGACGCTCGCAGTTGTCAGAGAGATAGCGATAGAGTTGAAAGTGCGCACTCGCGGTATAGTCGATCAGTGCCTCACAAAACCGGCGCAGTGCCTTTTCCATGGCCGTGTCGGGATGAAACGGCTGCCTGCCAGCCAGATCGGTCAGCAGCGCCAGCGTCTCGTTTCTTGCACTCACCAGCGCCGCGAGGTTTTCACTCGAACTCTGCCGTCGATCGACGCCACCGGGGATTTGTGAACCCATATATCGCTCCTGACTAGTTGATTTTTATACTATATCTAACAGTTCTATGGTGCCCGCCCCGGCTCGCGGCAAACTCGGAATTATGACCGGCAGGCGAGGCATCATATTGCCCTTTTCCCGTGCACTTTACCAACAAGCCAATGTAAATCTAACAGTTTTCTGGCAGTTTAGCGGGTGTTGGGAGAGGTCCACAGCGGACATCACACCCCTTCTGGTCGCTGGCATATATCCCCTTAAGGGTAGAGGGATTAATATTTGTTTTTATTTCAGCCTGTTAGTTGATTTCAGGATACCGAAACGACAACCCGAATTCTTGACTAAAAGACTCGGTCATTACTATTATTCATACATCTCTTAAGCGGATACTATTTAACATTCCGCTTCCGCCGCCTGAAAATGAATACGGTTCAGGAATGGCGGGTGCACAAAAGCTGTCCCGTATTCACTGAGGTTAGTCATGAAGTTATCTACCAAAGGCCGCCACGCCGTCACCGCAATGATGGAACTGGCACTGCAACACGACAAGGGCCCCGTGACACTTGCCGACATATCCGCGCAGCAGTCTATTTCCATATCCTATCTCGAGCAACTGTTCGCACGATTGCGCCAGCACGGACTGGTTACGGGCATGCGCGGACCTGGCGGAGGTTATTGCCTGGCACGGCCCGCCAATGAAATCACCGTTGCCAACATCCTTGCAACCGTTGACGACGTCAGCCGCCGCGAGGAAACCGCGAACACTGCGGGCGCCCAGATGTGGCTGCACCTGAGCAACAGGATCTACGACTACCTGGACAGCATCACGCTGGAGGAAGCGGTTGAATCGCACCAGAAGGATTCGCAGCAGAAACCGCTGTTCGGCTCGGACATCCAGCAGAGCGCTGCCTGATTGTTATCTGTATCAATGCTTAATATTTGGAGAAACCGAGATGGCATATAGTGAAAAAGTACTGGACCACTACGAGAACCCGCGCAATGTCGGCACCTTCGACAAGGGTGACAAGCAGGTTGGTACTGGCATGGTCGGCGCACCGGCCTGTGGAGATGTCATGCGTCTTCAGATCAAGGTCAGCGACCAGGGCATTATCGAAGATGCACGCTTCAAGACCTACGGCTGCGGTTCCGCCATAGCCTCCAGCTCGCTGCTGACTGAATGGGTCAAGGGCAAGTCGCTAGACGAAGCCCGTGCGATCAAGAACACGGATATCGCAACAGAGCTCGCCTTGCCTCCGGTCAAGATCCACTGCTCGGTGCTGGCCGAAGATGCCATCAAGGCTGCCATCGAGGATTACCAGGGCAAAACGGGGCGCGCATAGCACCGGTTAGCCACGCACGATTGAAGTCCAAACGGGGCCTGCGGGCCCCGTTTGTTTGTCTGCAGGAATACTGATGAGCATGAATGCATAGGCACTCGCTACCGGATCACACGGGTTTCCTGGCACCCGCCGTCCTGCCCGGCATCGCGAAACAACCGGACTGTCGTGGGTAGCCATACCGGCAGTGGTGCAACGCCGGGTGCGATCGCCCGCGCCGACAGCGAACAAGCGCACTGATATACTCAGCACGATGAGCAACCAGGCCAGCCTCGACACCCTTACCCGCCTGTATCCGGCACCGCATGAAAACCTGCCACTGGAAGGCCTCTATCTGAATCACCTGCTGCATATCCGCGGGCAGGATGACGGGCCTTATGTCTACAGCAATTTCATCAGTTCGCTGGATGGCCGCATTGCCATGGGCGAGAGTGGACGAGCCACGCACACCGTCCCGGCGGCAATCACCAACCCGCGTGACTGGCGCCTGTACCAGGAACTGGCCGGACAGGCCGACATCCTGATCACCAGTGGCCGTTTTTTCCGGCAAAGCAGCGTCGGCGAGGCGCAGGATATCCTGCCGGTCGGTGGAGAGCCGGCATTTGCCGATATCCGCCGCTGGCGCATTGAACAGGGTCTTCAGGCACAACCCGATATCGCCATTATGAGCGGCAGCCTCGACATCCCACCCGACGCCCTGCAGCCCTACCGGAATCGCAGGTTGATAGTCGTAACCGGAGAAGACGCAGACGATAAAAAGGCAGAGGTCCTGCTGGACAACGGAGTTGAAGTCATTCGCGCTGGCACGGGTCGACAGGTGGAAGGCAGGGCAATGGTGGATCGACTGGCCGCGGCCGGTTACCGCAGCCTCTACGCCATCGCCGGACCGGCCGTATTCA